>JAUXUZ010000293.1 GCA_030680655.1 Phycisphaerales bacterium | reverse complement strand
CGACTTTGACCAGCGCCGCAACGCGCTGCCGTCTGATGGAGGCATGTACTGCGGCCCGACGGCGTTCGCGAACCAGATGGGCTATTACGCGCTGCGCGGCTACCCGGAGTTGTTCCCCAACGCGCCCGTCTTCCCGTGGTTGCACTACGACGATGTGACCGACAACATCGCCGCTATCGGCACGCTCATGGGCACGTCGGCCTCGGGCGGCACGGGTGACGCGGGCATTTTCAACGGCGGCCTGCAGTGGATGGACGACCGCGGCGGCCCACCCTTGAACTGGTCGCAGCTGCTCGGCTCCAACGTCACGGCGCAGGCGATGTACCGCGTGCTGCAGATGGGCGGCACCGCGGCGATCGCCTACGGCCGTTACTCACAGAACGCGTCCGACAACTCGTGGTCGTGGACGGGCGGGCACGTGGTGACCCTCGACCGCGTCGAGCGGCTCTGCCCGGTCCCTTTCCAACTCTTCAACTGGCGAGTCCACTACCGCGACCCGGCGACCAACGAAGACCCCAACAACCTCGACGCGCAGTCGGACTACGCAACGTCGGCGCGCCTCGGCCGCGAGATCAACATCCTCTACCGGCTGGGCGACGGGACCAACGAGACGCGCCCCTCCTTCGAGTTTGTGGTAGAGGGCAGCCCGCAGACCCGACGCGTGTGGTACACGATGGTCTCGCTGGCGCCAGAGAACGCGCTGCTGCGGCCGTTCGCGGTGGGAACCGCGTGGAGGTTCGACCCGTCGATCGTGTTCACCGGCGGTCCGCGGGCGTTCGACTTCGACCCGGGCCCCGTTGAGGATGTCGCCTTCGGCGGCGAGCCCGGCGTGGCGATCGTGCTGCGGAGCGAGACCAATGGCGGCCTGACGCCCGTGCGCCTGGCGGCATGGGACGCGGTGAACAACGCGCTGATGGCGCAGGTATCGCTCACCGGCGACACGGCGTTCATGGCCGTGGGTCGCCAGGGCCAGGTGCACGTGTTCAACAACAGCGTCGTCCGAACGTTCAGGCTCAGCGGCGGCGACTCGCCCTCGCTCTCTGAGCTGGGCACGCCGCGTGCGATTGTCTCGACCGCTGGCACGATTGTGGCCATGGGCTTCGACGACCGGCACGACCAGGTGCTGCTGCTGCGGTCAGACGCCGCCGTCGTCCGCATCGGTGTCAATCGGTTGGGCGTCGCCAACGGCGCGATGGACACGCTCGCCAACGGCGGGGCGGCGTCGTTCGCCTCGGCGGGCCGCAAGCGGATCGCCCCGGGCAACAGCGCCGGAGCAGAGGACTACTGGATCGGCCCGCTCGTGCCGAGCACGATCGGCGGCGTCGACACGCTGCGGCGCTTCACCAAGGGGACGGGCGCGACGCTCTCACAGTCGGAGGTTCTCGCGCCGCCGCTTCCCCCCGCCGGCGGGCCGGGCACGTGGACCAACGCGACGGCGATCAACGACTGGTCGGCGGCCGACCGCGGCCGGCTGATCCTGCAGCGCGGCACGCAGTTGCAGGAAGTCCGCAAGAGCGGGCTCTTCTGGGCGAATGTCTCGGGCAGCCCGTGGTTTGGGCGCACCGCGCGGGGAGCGGCCGTCGTAAGCCGCTCCCGGAGCCAGATCGACCGGACGCAACCCCTGCCGGCGGTGTGGAACCTGCTGAACCCCGAGACCGACGCCGTCGAAACGCCCGACTGCCACGCCGACATCGGCCGCACCGGGGGTGTGGAGGGCCCAGACGGCGTGCTGAACAACAACGACTTTGTCGTCTTCATCGACTGGTTCTTCGCCGGCAATGTCGGCGCCGACCGCGGCACCACGGGCGGAGTCCCCGGGAGCGATGGCCTGTTCAACAACAACGACTTCGTCGTGTACATCGATCAGTTCTTCGCCGGCTGCGGTTGAGCCCGTGCCGGTTCAGGGGCCACACGTGCGCCCGGTCGCGCAGGGGTCGCCCGCTGGAGGCGGCTGGCAGCATGGGCCGCCACTTTTCCTTAGCCGCCCGTGCGCCATTGGCGCATTGACCCGTAGACCGGTGCCGGGGGTGCGGGAAAGCCCTCCCCAGGCCCCGGCGCGACCCAGATCGCGCGCCACGGCGGCGTTTTTGGTCCAGATTCCCCTTGGCACACCCTCCGATTTCGAGTATGCTGATCCTGGAGACACACGCATGAACCACTCCCTCGCATGGCTTTCAATGACAACCGCCGTGATGACCGCCTCGACCGGCGCGCTCGCGCAGCTGTCGAACATCGACGCGACCAACAAGTACGCGTGGGCTGAGAACATCGGCTGGACGAACTGGCGCGACGCGGGCAACCCGGCGACGAGCCAGGGCGTGGTGGTGCGCAGCAAGTTCCTCAGCGGCTTCGTCTGGGGCGAGAACGTCGGCTGGATCAACCTGGGTGACGGGACCCCCGCGGGCCCGGGCGGCCAGTACGCCAACGTCAACGGGACCGACTTCGGTGTCAACCGCAACCCTGCAACGGGCAACCTCAGCGGGTACGGGTGGGGTGAGAACATCGGCTGGATCAACTTCAGCGGCGGCGCGTTGGCAACGCCCGCGCAGCCCGCCCGCTTCGATCAGTTGGCGCAGCGGTTCTTCGGCTTCGCGTGGGGCGAGAACGTCGGGTGGATCAACCTGAACGACTCGACCACCGGCAAGTTCCCCGGCGCGATTCTCCCGTGCGGGCCCGCCGACCTTGGCCAGCAGGGCGGCATCCCGGGCGCCGACGGGCACCTTGATAACAACGACTTCGTCGTGTTCATCAACTACTTATTCGCGCATAACCCGCTCGCAGTTTTCGGCGTGCATGGTGGCATCGCCGGCAGCGACGGGCTGTTCG
>JAUXUZ010000288.1 GCA_030680655.1 Phycisphaerales bacterium | reverse complement strand
GCCAGCCCGCCGGCATGGTCGTTTCGCTCATCCCCAACTTCAACCGCGCCATGCACGAGGCTTACTCAAAAGCCTGCCCCGGACGCCCGTACGTCACCGTTCTGACCGATCTGGCCGACTATCCGCCCCGATTCTGGATGGAACCGCAGCCCCAATGGGTGGTTTGCGGCAGCGGCAAGGCCGTCGAGCAGGGCGCCGCCATGGGTTACCCGCCGAACCGCGTGAAACGCGTCTCCGGCATGATCCTCCATCCCCGCTTCTATGACCTGCCGCGGATCGACCGCGCCGCCCGCCGCATCGAACTCGGTCTCGATCCGGACAAGCCCACTGCCATCGTCCTGTTCGGCGGCTTCGGCTCGAAGTCCATGCTCGGCATCCTCAAGCGGCTGGACGCCTCCGGCCTCGACCTCCAGGTCATCCTCATCGCCGGCCGAAACGACCGGTTGCGCCAGCGCCTCGAAGCCCTCACCTTCCCGAAGCCCGGCGAGCCCGGGCCCACCCAGGTGACCCTCACGATCAGCAGCTGACGCCGACGCGACGAGGCGGCGCGGCGGCTCGCCCGTGACCCCATCGGCGGTCGCGGGCGGGCCGTTCGCCGATGACGGTCGTCCGGTCGTCCGGTTGGAGCGCCGCGTTTCTTCACCACCGACCGGCGTCACATGGCGCAGCTCGCCGGATGGTCAACATCGCCCTCGACCCAGAGGACCGCGCGCCGCAGGACCTCCCCGAGGCCCTCGAGCTGGAGCTTGTCCTTGATGCGACTCCGATGGGTCGCGACCGTCTTCTCACTCACACACAGAGCCGCCCCGATCGCGCGCGTCGACAGCCCCCGGCCCATCAGCTCGAAGACCTGGAGCTCGCGGTCGGTGAGCGCCTCGATGCCGACCTCGCCGCCCTGGCCGGTGACCGACGCGAACATCAGCCGTTGCGCGATGTCGGTCGGGACGCGGAGACGTCCACCGACCGCCGCGCGGACGGCCGCCACGACGGTCGTGAGGGGCTCGGTCTTCGTGACGAAGGCCCGCGCCCCGGCGCGCAGCGCGCGCTCGGCGTACACCTCGGGCGGCCGGGCGCTCAGCGCCACGACCCGAGCGTCGGGCCGGTGGACCCCGACCCAGCGGATGAACGCCAGGCCGTCGTCGCGGCCGTGGCCGAGCTCCGTGACCACGACGTCCGGGGTGAGGTCGAGGACGAGCCGGCGACCGCGCTCCACCGTGTCGGTGTCGCCCACCACCACGAGGTCGCGCTCGTTGGTGAGGACGTGGACGAGCCCAGCCCGCAAGAGCGGCTGTTCGTCGACGACGACGACCCGCGCCTGCCCCGAGGCCGCGACCCTCGGCCGCCTGATGCTTGCGCTCATGGTCACCGGGAGCCCTCAGCCGTGGCGCGGGAGTGCTCGTGCGGCGCAACAATGTGGCGGCGGGTCGAGCGAGCGTACCGCGCCGGATCAGACGAATCGACGACTTCCAGGGAGGTCAAATGCTGCACGGTGGCATATTGCAATGCGCGCTCCGGTGTCGACGTGGGCTCGAGGGTGAAGGCCGCCTGGAACACGGCCTCGTGGTGGTCGACTGCGGCCTGCGACGGGGCACGTCCGGGTCGAGGCAGGCGACGTCAGGGTTGTTCGGGGGACACGGCGTGTGAAACCACCCCGTCGGGTGCATCCTATGATGCGCCGAGCGCGAGGGCAAGTCCCTGGTCGGGTGGTCGGGTGGTCGGGTGGGGTCGTTTCGCCCTCCGTCAGGGAGATCCCCGGGATGTATTGCCGGTCTCGGCGCGCTCAGGCGGACTCGCAGGTGGCGATCAGGTGAATTCCTAGGCTCCGGGGGCGTGGCCTCTGACATGAGCTCGGGCGCTCTTCTGACGGGGGAATCCGGCGGCTGCTGATCCCAGCCCCCGATCGAACGGGGATGCTCATGGCACGCGATGGCTTCCGCCCGTCGCGGGCTCCCCCCCAAATCCCCAATACGAGAGGTCACCATGCGAACGAGCACCTCGAGGCTCGCGCTCTGCGCCGCCGCCTCCATCTTCATGTTCCCCTTCGCCTGCGCCGACGTCGCGGACCCGCTGCCGAGCGGGCCCACCGGCGAGGTCGAGATCGCCGTCGCCTCCCTCGAGTACCAGGACATCCTGGGCGCGAAGTACGAGATCACCGTCAAGGACGGCGCCACGGTCGTCTACCAGGCGCAGGTGACGACCGCGGACTACGGCAGCCCCGACGGCCGCCTCCTCTTCATCGCGCCGTGCGTGGCCGGTGACGCCGGGCCGAAGCCCAACCAGGTGATCGTGGAGCTCCTCGAGGTCTACGTCTCCGGGCAGTCCTTGCCGCTGAAACACAATGACGGCGCCTACTTCCCGCCGCCGGTCGAGAAGACCATCACCTGCACCGAGAACGCCGACGTGCGGGCCGACTTCCTGCTGACCTTCGTGCGCCGGGCCCAGCAGGGCTTCGCCGACATCGTGGTGCAGATCCGGGACATCTTCTGCAGCTACAAGGTGAGCTGCGAGGACAACCTGATGGCCGCCCCGACCACCCCCTACGCGCCCGGCCCGACGCTGGTCACCGGCTTCGCGTGCACCGACGGCGATGGGGCCTCCAGCAAGTTCATCGGCTTCGAGGGTACTCTCTGCTGCGATGGTGACACCGTCTGCACCACGCTGTCCATCGGCGCCGGCGGCGCCGCGAGCTGGTCCGCCCCCGGCTTCGGCGTCCTCGACACCCAGAGCTACCAGGGAGCGGAGGAGATCCTCGGCAA
>JAUXUZ010000281.1 GCA_030680655.1 Phycisphaerales bacterium | reverse complement strand
AAAGCCGTTCCTGGAGGTCGCGCCCTGGCTGATCGTTGTCTTCAAGCTCATGAAGACCGACCCCGACCAGAGCGGCAGGCAGGGCAAGGTCTACTACGTCGACGAATCGGTCGGGATCGCCACGGGCCTGCTGATCGCGGCGATCCACCACGCGGGCCTGGTCACGCTCACGCACACGCCGAGCCCCATGGGGTTCCTCGCGGGCGTGCTGGGGCGCCCGGCGCACGAGCGCCCGTTCCTGCTGCTCCCGGTGGGGTACCCGGCCGCGGACTGCACCGTGCCCGACATCCACCGCAAGCCGGTCGATGAGATCCTCGTCGTGCACCGGTGACGATTGCGAACGATGGCCCGCCATGTGCGTGCGACATTGAAGTAACGCGGTAGAGGCTCGCAGCGGTCTAGCGGGCGGCAGGTGCAACAGGGTGCAGCGGCACACCCGGCAGCGGCACCGGCTTTCCCGCCTGACGAGCCTCCTGCTCCAGCCGCGCTTCCTTCCGCACCTTGGAGACATAAAAGAAGTACATGCCCATCAGCACCGACGAGAACGCCGCGCCGATGAAGAAGTACCCGAAGCGCTGCCTGAAGGTCATCAGGGAATCACCCCACTGGGTCGGCTTGCGCTGAACAGGAGGCGTCGAATCAAGCTTGTTCATGACCGCTCCGAGCTTTGGGGGGGGCCGCGTCGCGCATCCGGTAGGGCGATGGGCCGACCTGCCGGGCCGCCACTTTGGCAACCCACTTCTCTCCGGCCGACTTGATCGCCTGGCCGAGCGCCGCCACCGGCTCAGCGAACGCGGGCGCCGTGTCGGTCAGACCGAGCAGGTCCTGCAGCACCAGCACCTGGCCGTGGCACGCGCTGCCCGCTCCGATGCCGATGACGGGCACCTTGGCGATATCCATGATCCGAGCGGTCACCGCTTCGGGCACGGCCTCGACCAGCAGCATCGAGCACCCCGCATCCTGCATCGCGCGGGCGTCGGCAACGATCCGCTCAGCCTCAGAAGCCGTTCTTCCCGCGGCGCTGTAGCCGGTGATCGCGACCCGCTGCGGCCGGCTGCCGACGTGCGCACAGATCGGCACGCCGGCACGCACCATGCGGTCAACCAGCGGCGCGAGCGTGCTATCGACCTCGAGTTTGACAATGTCGGCCAGGCCGGCGGTCAGAAACCGCCCGGCGTTCCGCACGGCGTTGTCGGGTGAGGCCTGGTAGGACATGAAGGGCATGTCACCCATCACCACGGTACCGCCGCCCTGCTCACTCCCGCGTTTGACGCCGGCGGTAAGGGCGATGAGCACATCCAGCGGCATGTCGATCGTGCGCGGGTACCCCAGCACCATCTCGGCCGCGGTGTCGCCCACGAGCAGGCACTGGACACCCGCCCGCGCCAGCCAGCGGGCCGTGGTCGCGTCGTAGCACGTCAACGAGGCGAAAGGCGTCGCCGTGTCGGCGGACATGGCCGAGCGGACCAACGCGCTGAGGGTTCGCTTTGGACCGGCTGGCGATGCTTGATGGGCGGTCGCGGTCATGCCGCAAGGGTAGAGCCGCGGCCCCCACGGGGCGTTTCAGGCGCCAAAGACGCGGATCAGGAACCAGAGGCCCACAGCCCCGAGTCCGACGGCCCCGATGACCCAGCGCACGGTCGGGCGGTCCTGGGCGGGCACAGGCTCACGGACCATCTTCAGACGCATGCGCGACTCGGCCCCGATCGGGTCACAGCCGGCCCGGGCCGCATCCTGAACGATGGCGATCACCAGGTTTGAGTCGAAGGGACGCAGGTTGATGTCCTTGCCGAGTTTGACCAGGAACCGCCTGCTCTCCGGGGGCAGAATCGCCGCGCGCCCGCCCTGCAGCATCGAACTGGTCCGCACGGCCAAGGCCCACCGGGGGTCCAGGGCGCTCATCGTGGCGGCCTTGTTCTCGGCCTCAACCGCACGGCGCTGGGCGAGGCTCGGCGCGGCTCCTCCCGCGGCATGCCTGGCCGCGAGGGACCGCACAGCACCAATACCGGTGCGGGCGATGTGGCTGCGCGGCAACGCCTGTAGCGGCTGCGCGACACTCCCGCCGACAAGTCGCAACGAGGTATGGGCCAGGGGGTCTTTCATGACGCTTCAGAAGCCTATTGGCAATGCGTGTGCCATGCGATTCCTCCAGCACCCGATCCACGGGAACCGACAGAAGCACCCCCGAGGCACGCGGTTTCTACCCTGCTGGGGCTCTCCAAACGTGTGGGGGGAACTGCTACCCTATTGTTCGTGCTTCCTGCCGGTTCGTTTGTGGAGGAGATTTCGTGGCGGCGGCTTCACCATCACCTGTCCCAGAACCCCTGCCGGTGCTCGGCGTCGAGCTGTCGCCACCGGAGATCTTAACCAAACTCGCAGAGACGGCCCGCCGGGGACGACTGGCGGGGTTTGAGAAGGGTGAGAAGGGGGTCCTCTTCAAGACATGTGTGTTCAGCACACCCTTTGAAGGCGAGTTGCTCGCCCGAGCAGAGTCTGCCGGGCCTGGCACCACACGCCTGCGTTTTTCGACGCAGATGAAGAAGAAACTGCTCGCGGGCTTCATCGTCATCCTGCTCGTTTCGATCTGGCCGGGGCTGCCGGTGACGGAGAGCCTGCTCGCCAGTATTGTGCCTTCATGGCGATGGCTCTGGGCAACGACCATCTGGTGGTACCTGC
>JAUXUZ010000266.1 GCA_030680655.1 Phycisphaerales bacterium | reverse complement strand
GGCGTGTGGCGCACCCGTGACGCCTACCAGTGGACCACCGAGGTGGGCATCTACATCGAGCCCGCCTCGCACGGCAAGGGCGTCGGCCGCGAGCTCTACGCCCTGCTGCTCAAGCGCCTGCGCACCGGCGGCTTTCGCTCGGCGATCGGCGGCATCACCCTCCCCAACGCCGCGTCGATCCGCCTGCACCAGAGCCTCGGCTTTGAGCACGTCGGCACCGTGCGCCAGGCCGGCCGCAAGTTCGATGCATGGCACGACGTCGCGTTCTACCAGAAACTGCTCGTTGACGCCTGAGCCCAGCAGCGCCCGCTTCCCGCTCAGGCGGCAGGCCGTTGCTTGAGCTTCGCCGTCGCGCTCGGCTCGGGCGGCTTCTTGATTCCCCGCGCGGTGCGCAGGTCCTCGCTGAACTGCACGAGGATCGACTCGATCCGCCGCGTGTCGGCGTGCGCCTGCACCGCCGCCAGCAGGTCCTTGGCCAGCTCCTCGAGCGACGTCGCCGCCTCGTGCGCCTCGGGCGAAGCGCCCGGCACGCGCTGCAGGTCGATCGGCTCGTCGAACTTCACGCCCACATCGTGCACGCTCCCCTTCAGGTGCGTGCACCGCATGACCTTCGCCGCCGCGTGCACCAGCGGCTCGTGGGTGCCGCTGGCGACGATCGTGAACGTGCAGCGCGTGCCCGGGTGCAGGAACGTCCCCCACAGCATCGCCAGCCCGCCCGCCGAGAGGTCGCGCACCGTCGCCACCTGCGTCTGGCTCGTGCCGCCGATCTGGTCCACCTGCCCGATCACGCGCACCGTGTCGGGCAGCGCGCGGCGGCGCTCGCTGCGGCGGCGGATGTTCTCCGCCGTGTCTTCCGCGCGCGACACAGCCTCCGAGAGTGCCCGGACAAGCTGATCGGGGATACGCAGGTTTGACGATCCGTTTGGTTGCGCGCTCATCGACAAAGACCCACAAGTTAAGATTGACGCCTGTTCATCGACCGTGAACGCGATTGCAACCACCGCGATGCGAAGATTCCTCCCCACGGCAGTGTGAAAGGCCAGAAGATTCCCCCGCCAACCCTCCGCCGTGACACCCCAGCGCGTGCTTGATTCTCAGAGCGGGGTTATCCGGCCCTCACCGCCAACCCACACCGCGCCCGAACCACTCCGCCGCCCGGCGACGTACCCTTGCCCCAGATGTCTATCCACCCCCGCAGACCCACGCGCCAGATCACCGTCGGAGATGCCCGCGTCGGCTTTGTCCGCATCGGCGGCGGCCTCTTCGGCACCACGCCCGCGCCCGTCTCGGTTCAGACGATGACCACCGGCTACACCCACGAGGTGCCCGCCTGCGTCGCCGAGATCAACCGCCTCACCGCCGCAGGAGCGGACATCGTCCGCGTCGCCGTCCCCGAGAAGAAAGACACCGCGGCCCTCAAAGAGATCCTGCAGCAGGTCCGCGTCCCCATCGTCGCCGATGTTCACTTCCACTTCCAGCGCGCCCTCGAGGCCGTCGAGGCCGGCGTCCACAAGATCCGCCTCAACCCCGGCAACATCCAGGACCGCGCCCAGGTCCGCGACGTCATCCAGGCCTGCAAGTCGCGCAACCTCCCCATCCGCATCGGCGTCAACGAAGGCTCCATCATCGAACGGCGCGACAAGCAGAAACGCCTCAAGGAGCTCGGCCAGGTCTTCAGCGACTCCAAGCGCGGCTACATGCTCGCCATCATGGTCACCAAGCTCGAGGAGTACCTCGACATCTTCTACGAGGAAGACTTCTACGACATCTCCATCAGCGCCAAGAGCATGGACGCGGCCACCGTCATCGAGGCCTACACCGAAATCAGTAAACGCTTCGACCACCCGCTCCACCTCGGCGTCACCCACGCCGGCCCCAAAGAGACCGGCTGCATCCGCTCCGTCGCCGCCCTCGGCACGCTCCTGGCCAACGGCATCGGCGACACCATCCGCATCTCCTACGCCTCCGACGCCGTCTACGAAGTCGAAGACGGCCTCGAGCTCCTCTACGCGCTTTCGCTGCGCGAGCGGAAAGGCGTCGATCTGATTGCCTGCCCCACCTGCGGCCGCATCCAGGTCGACCTCATCTCCCTCGTGCAGGACGTCCGCAAGATGGTCTCCACCAAGATCGACCTCCCCATCAAGCTCGCCGTCATGGGCTGCATCGTCAACGGCCCCGGCGAGGCCGAGGGCGCGGATGTCGCCGTCTTCGCCGGCGACCGCCGCGGCATCATCTACGTGCAGGGCGAGAAGGTCGCCAATGTCCCCGAAGAGCAGATCCTCGAAAAGCTCCTCGCCGAGTGCCTGGCGTTCCAGGAGAAGGTGCGCCGTGGCGAAGCCAAACTCGGCGAGAAGAAGGTCGACATTATCCCCCCGGCGCCGCTGGGCGAACTCGGCAGCGGCTGGCAGCAGATCGCGGGGAAGAAGCAGGCTGGGGCGGTGGGGTTGACCATCGGGAACTCCTGAAGCGTGGAGCAGGTTTCCAACCTGCTGAATGTGAATGAAAACCCTCAGGCAGGTTGAAAACCTGCACCACGCTGCATTCCTCAGTACCTTCGCCGGGTGCGTGCTACGCGGTGTCTGGGGGACCTCTATTCACTTCACATGCGGCGACGCGCTTTTTCTCCCACGGGCTTCTGGCCGCGAGCGTTTCGTGGGTGATGGGGAGCGGGTAGTCGAGGTAGTAGTCGTTGCAGTGGACTCGCCACTCAATGAGCCGGCGGTACAGCGGTTTGGGGAAGGGGTCCTGCGTGCGCAGAGTTGCTTCGAAGAAGTCGATCTCGTCGTTGGTGAAGTGGGCCGGGACCACGACTGGGCCGGGGCGGCGGTAGAGGGGCTTGGGCGGGATGGGTGGGTAGTTGGGTGTGAGACGAGGGGGCGGGGGAGAGGTATGAGTGACGAGCGATGAGTTACGAGGGGAGGCGTCGGAGTCGTGCGTGCTGAGTCCTGAGTCGTGAGGGGGATCGAGCCGTTCGCCGAAGCGGCTGATGAGGCTGACGCTTTGCGTGGCTGCTTCACTTCCGGCTTTCGTGCGCTCCGCTCCCGAAAGCACGGGCCGTGTGGCAGCGAGGAGTATGGATGCTGACTCGGGGGCGGGGGCGAGGAATTGATCGCGGTCCTGCGTTCCGCAGCGGTTGGCTTCCGCTCCGCTTTGGTGCGCGTCGCCCGGAACCCTCATCCGCCCTCGCGGACTCGGGCACCTTCTCCCAGTGGAACTGGGAGAAGGACTTTCGGAGTCGTTGTCTGTTGTGTAGCGGAGTAGGTCGCGGGCGGCGGTGAGGGCGAGGCGCATGCGCTGGGTGACGGTTCTGGCGTGGTCGGCTGGGGATTGCGCGGGCTCGTCGGTGTCCGCGCCCTCGAGGGCGGGGGGAGGGAGGGTGGTGATGGAGTCGAGGGCCTTGGTCATGACCAGACGGAGGGCGTCGAGGGCTTCGGTGTGGAGGCGTTCGAGTTTGGTGGGGAGGGGCTCGGCCGCGGATGGGGTGGCGGCGGGATTGAGCGCGCGTGGCGGTACGGCGGCTTGCATGTGAATGGACCCCCTTCTGAGCGGGTGGATCGGGGGTGGTGGCCGGCTTTCTGTGCTTTCCCGCCCCCGGGCGCTCAGAGCAAATTATACACCAAGAGTTTGGTGTTTGCAAGGTATTTCCGAACGGAATCCTGGTATCTGGTAGTTTTTGCTCTCAGGGGGCTGTTTTGTCAAATTCAGAACTTTTATGGCCGAATGGTACTACTGGTGATACCATCGTTCATGGCAAAAGCCATTCTGCTTATTCCCATCGTCTACAACGACGACACCCAGTGCCCGCCGGAGTCTCT
>JAUXUZ010000252.1 GCA_030680655.1 Phycisphaerales bacterium | reverse complement strand
CGTTGTGCTGACGCCGGCTGAGCAAGCGCCGCGGGTACGGCGTGAGAAACGGTCTGGCAAGACCGTGACCGTGATCACGGGACTCGATGCGTCGGCCAACGATCTCCCGGCGATGCTCAAAGCGTGGCGGAGCGGCATGGGGACCGGCGGCACGCTCGACAAGGCGTCGGGCCAGATCGAGTTGCAGGGTGACCACCGCGACAAGCTGGTGGCCGACCTGATCGCCAAGGGGTTCAAGGCGAAGGCCGCGGAGGGATGAGTCTCGCAAGGCCGCGTTCGCGCGGCGGAAAGGGTTGAAATGAGCGGAGCACCGAGGATCCTGGCGCTGGCGGGGAGCACCCGCAAAGAGTCGTTCAACCGCAAGATGCTGAAACTGGCGGCAGACGCCGCGCGAGCGGCAGGCGGAACCGTCACGCACGTTGAACTGGCCGACTTCCCGATGCCGATCTTCGATCAGGACCTGGAGGCCGCCGAAGGGGCGCCGCCCAAAGCGGCCGCGCTGCGGAAGCTCTTCGCCGAGCATCAGGGGCTGCTGATCGCCTCACCCGAGTACAACAGCTCGGTGACGCCGCTGCTGAAGAACACGCTCGACTGGGTGTCGCGTCCGTCGCCGGTCGAGGCGTTCAAGGGAAAGGTCGCGTGCCTGATCGGCGCTTCGCCGGGGATGTCGGGCGCCCTGCGGAGCATGGCCGCGTTGCGGTCGATCCTGGGGAACATCGGCGTGATCGTGCTGCCGTCGCAAGTCTCAGTGACCAAGGCAGGCGATGCGTTCGAGGCCGACGGCACGCTGAAGGATGCGAAGCTGAGGGCGTCGGTCGATGGCGCTGCTGGTGCGCTCGTTGACGCCGTGCGGAAACTGCACGATTGAGGCGGCGCTGGCGTCTAGACCGGACCGTCGGTGATGAAGTTGCGCCAGTGGTCTGACTCGGCCGTGGCCTTGAGATTGCGCTGGTGGCCCCTCAGCAGCCGCCCCAAGTGCGGCCGGATCATCAGCCGCTCGACGGCGAGCCCGGCGATGCCAAACCCCAGGTGGAAGGCCAGCAAGTCGGTGATGCGCACGGTGCCATCGGCCTGCGCTTCAAAGCTATGGGTGTGGACCAGCGAACGGAACGGGCCGCGGACCTGCTCATCGGCGAACATGGTGGGCGGTGCAAAGGCGGTGACCTTGGCCCGGAGGCGGCGCGTCAGGCCCAGGTGGCGGGCTTCAAACTCGACCTCATCGCCCGGGCCGATGAGGTCGGTTGCGCGCCCGCCGACGATGCGTTCGCCCGTCGCCCGCATCGACCAGACGTGAAAGTCCATCGAGCGGGCGAGGTTGAAGCAGCGTTCCGCGGGTGCCCGGACGGTGATCTGGAGCGTGAGGTGGGTCAATCGGGTTTGCCTCTCAACGAGCGCGGTCGGCGTGGAGCCGCTTCAGGAGGCGGATCTGGCCGGTGTGGTAGGCGTCGTGGGCGGCCGCGCCGGCGAGGTACTGGGCGTACGTCAGCGAGCGTGCGGCCGACGATGAAGGCTTGCGAGGCCTTGTGTGCCAGGCCTGCTCGGGCAGCGCAGCCACGGCGGAGCGGAGCGCGGCGTGCACCTCGTGCAGGCGGGCGAGGTCGGCCTTCCATTGCCGGGCGGATGCTGCCGCCGGAGCGGCAGCGGGAGGCCGCGGCCAGTTGCTCCCGGGCCGCAGCAGCGTCAGGCCCGTGTCAGGATCAAAGACGCGGAGGATCGTGAGCTTCCAGTACGTGGCGTGCAGGAGCTGCTCCCAGATGCAGCGGCGCCTCTGGCCTGGTTTCCACAGCGCCAGCGCGGGCGTGACGCCCCTGAGCGAACCCGAGAGCGTCGGTCCCTGCCAGGCCTTGCCGGCGAACGCCCCATCGAGCACGGCGAGAGCCAGCGTGGTAGCCGCAGTAGGCATGGATGAGCGTATGGCGATGGCCGCGCCTGCATCATGGGCGGGTTTTGGTATGCTGCCCGCGTGAAACGGTGGCCCTACCGAGTCTGGCTGTTGGCGGTGGTCGTCGCGGCGCTCGGCGTCAGTTGCATCGGTCCGACGTCGTGGGGTGACACAGCGCTGCAGCACATCGCCACCGTCGCGGCGCTCGGCGTGCTGATCTGGACCGGCTCGGGGGGCGTCGGCGGGGCCGGCCGCTGGCCGCTCTCGAACCTGTCGTACACGCTGCTGGCGGCGTTCTTGCTGCTGCACATCCTCGGGGCGCACTACCTCTACAGCAACGTGCCCTACGACGAGTGGGCGCAGGCCCTCACGGGGCGGACGCTCAACTCGCTCTTCGGCTGGGAACGCAACCACTACGACCGCCTCGTGCACTTTTCCTTCGGACTTCTCGGCGCCCCGATTGTGTACGAGATCGGCGGCCGCTACGCCGGGCTGAGGCCGGGCGTCTGGCCTGCGCTGCTGGCGGTGGGGGTGGTCTCGCTGTTTGGCAACTTCTACGAGGTGGTCGAGTGGTTCATCGCCGTCACGATGTCGCAGGAGAACGCCGAGCAGTACAACGGCCAGCAGGGTGACGTCTTTGACCCACAGAAGGACCTTGCCCTCAGCCTTGTTGGATCGCTGATCTCCGCGTCGGTCTGTGCGTTCCGCGCCCGGTGTTGGTGGGGCGTGTCGCCGGCCGCTGACGCTTAGCGGTTCGCGGCCACAATGATCGCCACCACGGCCGCGATGACAACGCCGCACGCAACCAGCCCCGCGATCTTCCACGCGCTCCACGGGCGCTGCCCGCGCACCTCACCCGTGCGTGCGTTCACCAGAAAGCGGTAGACCTTGTTCTGGTAGCGGTACGCGCTCACCCACACCGGCAGGAGCAGGTTCTTGAAGGTGAGGCGGTTGTACTGGGTCCGCCGGCTGTCGATGCGCTGCTCGTCGCCGCCGATATCCGAGCGGATGGCCGAATCGATCTGCGGCTGCATCGCGGCCTTGGCAGACTCGAAGCAGTTGTCCAGGTCGAGCGACTCGGGGTAAGCCTCCGCTCGGAACCCGGCGAGGTACTCGTCGCGATACGGGAGACAGCCCTTCAGATCCCACGGACGGAGGTGCTCAAGGTCCTCGCGGTCAAGGGTGGCGGTGGCCTCGACAAGCACGTCATCGAAGTTCACGCCAACGGTGCCGCTGGCGTACGACCAGCGGATGTGGCGGACGGTGTACGTCTGCGTCTTGCCGTTGACGATGCGCGTGTGGGTGGTGTAGTACGCGTCGCCGCGCTGACCGGTGTAGGCCGTGACGGTGTCGGTGTCGTACGTCCAGGCCGGGATGTACAGGCCGTTGATCGACGCGTCGAGCCTCCCCTCGCGCTTGAGCGCCGAGGGGGCGAACCAGCGCGACTTGAGCCACTGGCGGAACGCATCGACGGCTTTGTCGCGCGTGATGCGGAACGGCAGCACGGCGTTGGGCCTGATCGCCGAGCAGGCCCGCGCCTGGCTGACGATGTTGGCAGCGCAGAACGGGCACGAGAAGCTGATCGCCCTTTCGGGGATTGTCACGTTGGCGCCGCAGGAATCACAGTGCACCACCGGAACCTGCTCGGACGGAGCGGCGTCGCGCAGGCGGCCGAGCGCGGCGTGGTAATCAAGCTCCTGAACCTGCTCCTGGGCGCCGATGTCGTTCTCAGCGCGGCAGTAGGGGCAGGTGAGCTTCGATGTGCCCGGCGAGAACTCCAGCGTTGCCCCGCACTGACGGCAGGGAAAACGCTTGAGCGTCGCCGGCCCGTCGGTCGGTGGGGGTGGAATGGGTGCGCTGTCGGCCATCGCGTGGTACGGGTTTCCCTGGTGCGTCGGTGCTACGGCATCGGTGGGGGCATCGCCGGTGCAAGGTGCGTCGCGACGGCCGCGACCTGGCTGGCCGGCTGCCAGTTGGCCATTCCGGCCGTCCACACCAGCGTCTGGCCGTTGATCTGGCCACGGCCGGCCATGGCGGCGATCGTGCCAGCGTCAAACGGGCCCTGCTGCTGCCCGTTGATGCCGACGAAGTACTGCGGCCCGGCGTTCATCGGTGGCGGCGAGCCGCCGACGCCTTGGGCGCTCTGGGCCTGGTTCATCGTCGAGCCGACCATCCCGGCCATCGACTGGCCGACGCCAACACCGAGGAACGTGCCCGCGGTGCCGGGGTTCTTTGCGGCATCCTTGAGCGCATCGGCCGCCTGCATCTTGGTGTAGGCGTCGAGGTTGCCCAGCACGCCCATGCTGGTCCGCTTGTCGAGGGCCGCCTCGACCTCCGGGGGCATGGAGATGTTCTCGATAAGCAGCGTGGGCAGGTCGAGCCCGTACTTGGCGAAGTCGACCTTCATCTTGGTTTGCAGCAACGCCGCGACCTCGCCCTGCTTGCCCGCCATGTCGAGCACCCCGACCCTGGCCTGGGCGATGTTCTCGGTGAACGACGAAACGATGAGGTTGCGCAGCTGGTTGATGATCTCTTCGGTTGTAAAGCGCCCGTCGGTGCCGACGACGTTCTTGATAAACGCGCCCGGCTCGCTCACACGGGTGGTGTATGTGCCAAAGGCACGGATGCGCACCGGTCCGAACTCAGCGTCGCGCAGCATCACCGGGTTGAGCGTGCCCCACTTGAGGTCGGTGAACGTGCGCGTGCTGACGAAATAGACCTCGGCCTTGAACGGGGACTCGAAGCCGTACTTCCACCCAAGCAGCGTCGACAGGATCGGCATGTTCTTGGTGTCGAGGGTGTAGGTGCCGGGCCCGAAGACGTCGGCAAGCTTCCCTTCGTTGACGAAGACCGCCGCCTGCCCCTCGCGGACGACCAGCTTCGCTCCGCCCTTGATCTCGTTGTTGCGCCGGTCGAACCGGTAGACCATCGTGTTCGACGTGTCGTCGAGCCACTGGATGATGTCGATCAACTCGCCCTTGAGCCAGTCTCTGAAAGCCATGTTCCGGTTCCCTCCGAGGGCTCAGCGCGGGTGCGAAGGAAGTGCGCGAGCCGGTTGAATGATAACACTCTTCGTCGCCCGCGTGAGGTAGATTCGAACCGGGCTACGCTCGCCCGTGCCTGTCGAAGACGAGAACAACGCTCAGGGCAGCGCAGGAGCGCCAGCCCAGCCTCCCCCGCCGGATCGGCACGACGCCTACGCCGCGATAAGAAGCGCCAACTACCGGCGGTTCGCATTCGGTTTCGCCGCCTCTTCGCTGGGCCTGCAGATGCTCGCGACGGCGATCGGCTACGAGATCTACGAGCGGACGAACGACGTCATGATGCTCGGTTATGCCGGGCTCGCCCGCGCGGCGCCGGTGATGCTGTTTGCGCTCGTTTCGGGGCACGCGGTCGACGCCTTTGATCGAAAGAAGATCGTGACGGTGACGCAGTTCGCCTTTGCGGGTGTAGCGGCGGGCCTTGCTGTAGTCTCATTGCTGGCATGGCCGTTGTGGATGTACTTTGCCCTGCTCTTCATGGCCGGTTGCGTGCGCAGCTTCAACGGGCCCAGCCGCAACGCGCTGATGCCGCTACTGGTTGAACGGGCCGACTTTGAGAACGCCGTGAAGTGGACGACCGGGCTCTTCCAGTTCTCGGCGGTGAGCGGGCCGATCATCGCCGGCGGGCTGATCGACGCCAGCGGGCGTGCGTGGCCGGTCTACGCCGCGATGGCCGTGCTCTGCGTGGTGTTCGGCGTGGCGGCGATCGGGCTGCGCCCGCGCGCGCAGGTGCGGTCCGCCGGCAAGCTGACGCCGGCGTCGCTTATGGCGGGCATCGGGCACCTCAAGCGCGAAAAGAGCGTGCTGGGGGCGTTGCTGGTCGACCTGTTCGCCGTGCTGGTGGGGGGCGCTACGGCGCTGATCCCCGTCTACGTCACCGATGTGCTCCTTGTGAGCGAGTCCTGGCAGGCGACCGCTCAGGGCGTGCTCAGGGCGTCGCTGTACGTCGGGGCGCTGGTGATGGCGGTGCTGCTGGCGCACCGTCGGCCGTTCAAGAGGGCGGGGTGGTGGCTGCTGGGGTGCGTGGCGTTCTTTGGCCTCTGCACCGTGCTCTACGGGCTCTCGACGAGCTTCTGGTTCAGCGTGGGGCTGCTGTTCCTCGCCGGAGCCGCCGATCAGGTCTCGGTGGTGATCCGCCACGTGCTTGTGCAGGTGCGCACGCCCGATGAACTGCGCGGCCGGGTCGGCGCGGTGAACTCTCTGTTTATCGAGTGCAGCAACGAACTGGGGGCCTACGAGTCGGGGCTTGTCGCGTTCTGGTTCGGGCCGGTCGTGAGCGTCGTCTCCGGTGGCGTAGGCACCATCGTGATCGTTGCCCTGCTCGCGTGGCTGCTGCCGGACCTGCGCAGGCTCGGCTCGCTGAATGAGCCGCAGGATGAGCCAGAGCGGCCGCGGGCCGCCGGCTAGTCATGGATGGGCCCTGTAGAAACACCGCTTTTAGCAGTCAAGTGCCGTGGTTTCCACCCGTGGACACCGGGAACGTTGGCACTACGCTTGTGCATGGCTTCGACAGCACTCCATACGTTCCTGCACGGGCTGGTCGACTACGCCGGCCTGTTCCCGCCAGCGCAACTGCCGATGAACAAGGCCGTGGCCGAGTTCGCCCGGCTGAAGAAGAGTTCACACGCCGCTGGCGTCGCTCGCTTCATTGTGCCGCTCTCGCGACTGGGCGAGTGGAGCGAGGCCGCAGCGCCGCACCTGCTCAACGGCTGCGTGCCCGACAACGAGCCGGCACCGGCGCCGTGGGGGCTCTCGGTGCTTCTGGACGGACCACTGGACGATGGCCTCATGCAGATCGAGCGTTTTAACCACGAGCACCAGGCGGGTGACGGCCACACCCACAAGCACGCCCACACGGCGCTGATCGATACCATCGAGGTCAAGATCCAGACGCCCGAGATCATCGATGTCGCGCAGGAGAAACTGCCCGAGGACCTCTTCCCGTTCTTTGAGTGCCCTCACGACGCCGATTTCCGATCGTTCGCGACCGCGCTCGCCGGCACCGGGTTCGGCGCGAAGTTGCGCACCGGCGGCGTGACGCCCGACCTCTTTCCTAGCAGCGAACGCGTCGCCGACTTCCTTCAGACCTTCAACGCCGCCGACGTGCCGATCAAGTGCACCGCCGGGCTGCACCACCCAGTCCGCTCGCTGCAGCCCCTGACCTACAAGCCCGACAGCCCGTCGCACGTGATGCACGGCTTCCTGAACGTCTTTTTCGCCGCGGCCTTTGTGCGGGCGGCAAACGCCGACCGCGAGACCGTCCTGAAGATCCTCAACGAGACCGCCGCCAACGCGTTCAAGTTTGAGGAAGGGTCGATCGGGTGGCGTGACCTGCGGCTGACGACCCATCAGCTCGAAGAGGTTCGAGAGGACTTCGCGATCTGCTTCGGTTCGTGCAGCTACGACGAGCCGATCGCGGATATGAAGAAGCTCGGCTACCTCGCCTGACCGGCTCCCAATTGGAGAGCTTCGCTGCGGCAACCCATGGAATTCGCCTGTGCGCTCGGCGCTCGGCGGGATGACCACTTCTATCCTGCACCATGAACGACCCCACGCTCGATCCTGCGCTCCGCTCATGGGTGGAGTCCGCCAACGCCGCTGCCGCCGATTTCCCGGTCCAGAACCTGCCGCTGGGCATGTTCATCAACAAGGAAGACGAGCTGAAGGTGGGCGTGGCGATCGGCGACCGCGTGGTCGATCTGGACATGCTGGTCCACTCTGGCACGTTCGACGCGGTCGCCCAAGCGAACGAAGAACTGTTCAGCATCGTCCACCACGCCGTGCACCACGCGGCGCCGCAGATCATGCTCGAGCGCCCCGAGTCGTGGGCGCCGGTGCGCCGCGCGCTCCAGGAGTGGCTGCTCGACGGGCCGGTGGGGGGCCAGCAGGCCCGGCGACTGCGCGAGAAGGCCTGCCCAGCGATGAGCGACGTGCAGATCGTTGAGCCGTGTGCCTTCGGCAGCTACACAGACTTCTACGCGTCAATCCACCACGCCGCGAACGTCGGCAGCATGTTCCGGCCCGACAACCCGCTGCTGCCAAACTACAAGCACGTCCCCATCGGCTACCACGGGCGTGCCACGAGCATCGTCGTCAGCGGCACCGAGATCCGCCGGCCCAAGGGCCAGCTCGGTGCGCCGGGCGAGGGCAAGACCCAGCCCGACTTTGGCCCGTGCAAGCGTCTGGACTACGAGCTCGAGCTCGGCTGCGTCATCGGCGGCGGGAACCACCTGGGAGACCCGGTGAGCATCGACCGCGCCCACGAGTTGATGTTCGGCTTTGTGCTCGTCAACGACTGGTCGGCCCGCGACATGCAGGCCTGGGAGTACCAGCCGCTTGGCCCCTTCCTCGCCAAGAACTTCGCTACCAGCGTCAGCCCATGGATCGTGACGCGCGACGTGCTCGAGCCCTTCCGTATCGCCGGGCCCGAACGCGCCGCCGGCGACCCCGATCCGCTCCCGTACCTCACGGCCAAGGACCGCAACTGGGGGCTCGACATCAAGCTCGAGGTGTTGATGTCCACGGCGAAGATGAGGGCCGCGGGCACCGCACCAGCCCGGATCAGCCGCGGCAACCTGAGCTCGATGTTTTGGACGTTCCCGCAGATGATCGCCCACCACACCAGCAACGGATGAAACATGAAGCCCGGCGACCTGATCGCCAGCGGAACGATCAGCGGCCCCGAGGCTGAGAGCCGCGGCTGCATGCTCGAGCTCTCATGGGTGGGCAACGGGCCAGACGGCAAGCAACTCCCGCGAAAGCCGATCACGCTCCCCTCCGGCGAGACACGCACCTTCCTGGAGGACGGCGACGAGGTGATCATGCGCGGCTGGTGCGAGAAACCTGGCCTCCGCAGGATCGGCTTCGGCGAGTGCCGCGGCATTATCGCGCCCGCGAAGTAGCAGTCAGCAAGATCCAGCCGGACCCGGACTCCCATGCGTGGGGCAGGTTTTCAACCTGCCCGCTCTACCCAAGCGACCGCCCCCCATCTAGCCGCACGACCTGCCCGGTGCAGTACGTCGCCTCCAGCGCCAGCCACCGCACTGCGCCCGCCGCCTCCTCCGGCGTACCTGCCCGACCCAGCGGCACACGCGCGAGGTACCTCGCCTGGGCCGCAGCATCGGCGTCCGGCCCAGACTCCGGCCACGCGACCACCCCCGGCGCGACGCCGTTGACGCGGACCGAAGGAGCCAGTTCCTTCGCAAGCACCAGCGTCATCTCCACTAACGCGGCCTTCGACATCGCGTAGGCGAGCATCCCGCGCCGCGGCAGGCCGGTCTCTCCCATAGCGTGAACATCACACATCGTGACGACCGCTCCGCCGCCGCGCTGCACGCTCGTGCGAAGCCCGTCAACGAAGCTCCCCAGCACCACCGCCTGCGACGCCGCATTCACCGCGTACGCCCGCATGAGCTGCTCTGCCGAGAGCCGTTCAATCGGCGTCGCGTCGTACGTCGATGCGCAGAGCACGACGACATCCCAGGTTACGCGGCTCGCTGCGATCTTCTGCGACTCAACGCCCGCCGCGTCCGGGTCGCTCAGCGAGAGCCGCCACGCTCGGGCGTCCGACCCATACCCACGCAGAAGCCCAACCGTTTCGGCGGCCCCTTCCTCGCTCGTGTGGTACGAGAAATCGACGTCGCACCCCGCCCGGGCAAGTTCCACCGTGATCGCCCGGCCCACCCGCCGCGCGCCACCCAGAACAAACGCCCGCGGCCGACCGGTCGCCCCCTGGCGCCCCTGCTCGCCTCCTGTGGCACTCATCAAGGCTCCTCCCGAAGGTCGTCCGCCCCCTCTGGCGGCAGAGGTGTCTGCATGCGGCGCCCGGCCTCAACCCATGCGCTCGCCGTTGGCGTAGGGCGTGGACGGTTGTTTGCGCTGCGGCCCAGCGGTTGCCCGGCCCGACCACCCAGGAACAACCAGCGCGCGACGACCAGCAGCATCGCGCCCGCCAGAAAGAGAATAAAGAGCCAAAGCAGCGACCAGCCCCAACTCTGGGCCACGTCGGTCTGGCCGCTCGGCGCGGGCTGCTGGACCACCGCAGTCGTTGCAAAGGTGCTCACCCGCAAGCGTAGTGGCGCTGCAAGACTCCGTAGCTGGCCAGGCTATTTCGACTGCGGTTCCGACGCCGGGACTGTCGGCGCGGGTTGAGCGGCCACAGGTTGATCGGGAACCCTGAGCCCTGCCTCACGGAGCAGGCCATCGATCTGGTCCGCCAGGGCCTTGTACTCCGCCGCCGAAGAGGGACGGAGCTCGTTAAACCTCACCCGTCCCGCAGAGTCGATCAGCGTGGTGTGGGGGATGCCGATCACGCCGTAGTTGGGGTTGTAGCAATCGTCAGGCGTGAACGCGACGGTCCACGTCACCTCCATCTCCTGCATGAACTCCGCCATCAGGCCGTATTCCTTCTCTGGATCGTTGCGGCAGTCGATACGCACCGGCTTCACCGCCTTGTCTTGCGACCGTTTGACGTGCATGCCCTGGAGGCTCGTCACGCCGACGATCGTGACAGGCGAGCCCGCCTCGCGGTAGCGGGCCATCAGTTCGCGCTGGACCGGGCACCGGGCGA
>JAUXUZ010000242.1 GCA_030680655.1 Phycisphaerales bacterium | reverse complement strand
CAGTCGGTGTTCGAGAGGCCGTTCTCGGTGATCGCGATGGGGAGCTTGTAGCGGTCGTAGAGGAACTTCGCGCCGTAGTAGAGGGCCTCGGGGAGGATGAACCAGCCGATCGCGGTGCGCGGCCACCCGGCGGGGAAGTCGACCTTTTCGAACGGTGCGGCTGGGCCGCAGGGGTTTGACGGGTAGGGGGCGCAGGCGCGGAAGAGTTCGGCGTCGTAGACGTTGATGCCGTAGAAGTCGAGGGGCTGCTTGATGGTCGCCATGTCGCCATCGGCCGGGGAGCGGACCTCCGGCGGGGCGTCGTTGCCGTAGAGGGCGAGACCGTCATCTGGGTATGTGCCGAAGACAACGGGGTCTGCGAACCAGGCGTTGGTCCAGAAGTCCTTGTAAAGCGTGGCGTAGGTGGCTGCACGGGCCGCGGCGATGTTCTCTGGTGTTGGGTCGCTCAGCATGCGTCCGTCGGGTGCTGGAGCGGAGAGAGGGGCCGACCAGGGGGCTTTAACGCGGCCGATCGGTGCCCAGCCGATCTGCGGGGGCTTCTTGGCGCTCGAGCGGATGATCTGGGCGGCACGCCCGTGGGCGAGGAGGCAGTTGTGCGCGGCGAGCAGGCGCTGGCTGTGTGGCCAGCGTGCGTTGGTGGTTTGCGTGCCCTCGTGCTCGCTGGGCCCGAGGAAGATCTGTGGTTCGTTGATCGTGATCCAATGGGTGAGGCGGTCGGAGAGGCGGTCGACCACCGCCCGCGTGTAGTCGGCGAACCAGTGCTGGATGTCGCGGTTGAGCCAGCCGCCGCGGTGCGCGGCCCAGAGGGGGAGGTCCCAGTGGAAGAGCGTTGCCCACGGGGTGATGCCTGACTCGAGGAGCGCATCGACGAGGCGGGAGTAGAAGTCGAGCCCCTTGGGGTTGATCGTGGTGGGGTCAGAGGGCATCACGCGCGGCCACGAGATGCTGAAGCGGTAGGCACGGAGGCCGATCTGCTTCATCAGGCCGACGTCGTCGCGGAAACGGTTGTAGTGGTCCGACGCGGTGTCGCCCGACTGGCCCATGTAGACGTTGCCGGGCGTGTAGACCTGGCCGGGGATGTTGCCGGTGCTGCCGGCGGGGACGCGCTGGTGGCAGAAGTCGTCCCAGACGGACGGGCCCTTGCCGTCGGCATCCCAGGCGCCCTCGATCTGGTAGGCGCTGGTGGCGGCGCCCCAGGTGAAGTCGGGGGGGAAGTTTGAGTTGGGTGTGTTCATGAAAGGCGGAACTCGAAGGACTCGAAGGACTCGAAGAGAAGAGGAACACAGAGGGCACAGAGGAGGGGGAGGACACAGAGGGAGGCAAAGGGCGAGGAGACGGAAGAGAACCTCGGATGGACACGGATTGACACGGATCAAGGCGAAGACGGGAATGCGGAGTAGCGGAGGATCGCGGAGTAGACGGAGGGAGGTAAGGAGAGGGGCTAGAGAGCGAGGTTGTTGCCGAACTCGCCGGGTTCGAATGGGGTGAGGTGATTGAGGTGGGCGTGGAGTGTGACTGTTGCGCCCGGCAACGGCGGTGTATCTGTGAGAGGGATGCGAGCGGTGAGGACTGTGCCCGCGGGGGTGATCGCCTGCACATCGCACTGCTCGCCGAGGGGCTCGACGGCGCGGATGGTGGCGGTGATCGCCGCGTCGCCTGGGGTTGGTGCCAGCGAGAAGTGAGTGGGGCGGATGCCGACGGTGAGCGGGGCGCCCCGCGGGGGGAGCGACGCACGCGCGGAGAGCGGGAACGACTGGCCGCCCGACCCGGCTTCGGTAAACGTCGGGGCGGGCCCGGCAGCTGAGAGCGTGCCGGTGAGGAAGTTCATCGGCGGTGTTCCGACGAAGGCGGCGACGAAGCGGTTTGCGGGGCGGCGGTAGACCTCCAGGGGTGGGGCTGCCTGCTGGATGCGGCCTTTGGCCATGACGACGATGCGGTCGCCGAGGGTCATGGCTTCTTCCTGGTCGTGGGTCACGTAGATGCTGGTCGTCTTGAGGCGCTGGTGCATCGCCTTGAGCTCGGCCCGAGTGGTTACGCGCAGTCGCGCATCGAGATTGCTGAGGGGCTCGTCGAAGAGGAACGCCTTTGGTTGGCGGACGATGGCGCGTCCGAGGGCGACGCGCTGGCGTTGCCCGCCGGAGAGTTGCCCGGGTTTTCGGTCGAGCAGCTGATCGACCTCGAGGAACTTCGCCGTGTCGCGCACTTTGCGGTCGATCTCGGCCTTCGCGACTCCCTTGAGCTTCAGGGCCATCGCCATGTTCGCGTAGACGGTCATGTGGGGGTAGAGGGCGTAGTTCTGAAAGACCATCGCGATGTCGCGCTGGGCGGGCGGAACGGAGTTGACGACGCGGTCGCCGATGGTGATGGTGCCGGTGAAGTCCTCTTCCAATCCGGCGATGAGGCGGAGCGTGGTGCTCTTGCCGCACCCGCTGGGACCGACGAAGACGACGAACTCGCCGGGGGCGATGTCGAGGCTGAAGCCGTCAACGGCCTTGAAGCCGTTGGGGTAGACCTTTGAGATGTCGCTGAGTGTTACGCGGGCCATGGGGAGTTTTCACCACAGAGACACAGAGACACAGAGGCACAGAGAAAGACGGGGAGAGAGGCAGGAACACAGAGGGCGCGGAGCAAGGGGAGGACACAGAGGGGGAGAGGATGAAGGAAGGGCAGGAAGAACGGAGGGGGATTGAGAAGATGAAGGGGGACAGAAAGGGGATCGAGGTGAGGTTGGAGTCTACTCGGTGGCGTTAGCGGAATCGGATGGTCATAGAGGTCGTTATGCCGTCTATGCCGCCGCCGACGGTTGACTGCGAGCCTTCTCCTTCGGTGATTTCGTGCTCCTTTGGCGGCCACGCGAGGGGTGGAGCGAGGCGGACTCGGCAGGGGAGGTTCTTCTGATCGAGGCCGTCGTAATGGAGGATGTACCAGCCGTCTACTTTCTTGAGCGAGGCGTTAAGCGTGCCGTACGGTGTTCGCAGCCCTGTGAACGAGACTCCTTCGGGCGCGTCGGCCCACTCAGCGGGGATGCCCGCGAAGAGGACAAGGGTGGAGAGGGCCGGTGAAGGTGATGGCTCCTCGTAAACGAACATCGTGCGGATTGAGCGGAGGAAGTCGCTGGCGACCCAGGTGTGGGGCATGTCGCCGATCCACTTGCCAGCGCCGCGGTCGTTGTGGACGATCTCTGCCCAGTGGAGCCATCCGCCGGCGGTGGTGTCGCCTGCGCTGCGGGGTGGAAGCTGATCGCGCATGTACCACTGCAGTGATTCCCACGCACGGTTGCGGTGGCCGAGCATGATCAACGTGCCGACGATGCGCCACTCGTAGGGGGTGTAGTCGACGTAGGGCTGCTTGCCGTCGCGCCGGGCCACGAATGACTCCCACCATTTGTCGAACGTTGCGTTGTACCACTCACGCGGCAGGTCGTTCAGCGCATCGCAGGGGTTGATGGCGATGGTGGTGCTGGTGGCGTCGAAGTCGCCAAGCTCGGGGCAGCCGGGGATGTAGGTGATGCCGTGGGCGACTTGCGCCAGCGCGATGGAGTGCTTGACGCACCCGGCAAGGTCTGTGGCCGCTTGTTCCCAGAGCGCGGCCTGGTCGGGCTTGCTCAGGGCGCGGGCGATCTCGGCGGCGTCGCGCAGCCCTTTGAGGGTGAAGAAGTCGTCCCAGTACGAGTGCATCGGCTTGGAGGAGTATCCCTCGTGGCTGATCGACTCGGGCATGAGGCCGTAGAGAGCCTTGAACGGGACGGGGGGTTTGCCCGGCTCGGCGCGTGTCGTGTCGCTCCTGAATTCTGCAGTCTTGCGTTTGTTGCGTTCCGCCTCGATGTGCGCGACCGCCTTCTCGACGGCTGCGAAGTGCTTGAGCAGGAAGGCGTCGTCGTGGGAGTAGCGGTGATACTCGGCGAGGGCGTAGATGAACTGGCCGTGCGAGTCGTTCTCGGTGACCGGGTCGGCGCCGCGCCTATCGACGACACAGGGGATGCCGCCGCCGGGAAACTGGAACGCCGCGTACCAGTCGATGAACTGCTTGACTTCTTCGGTCAGGCCGAACTCCAGCAGCGCGGCGGAGGTGAGGGCGCCGTCGCGGATCCACGAGCGTTCGTACGAGCGTGAGCCGGGCTGGAATCCGGGTCCGTCTCGGTTGATGAGGATGTAGGCGAGGCTGGCGCGGATGGAGGCTTGCAGCTGTTCGTAGCCGGGGGGAAGCGTGAAGTTGAAGCCGTCGAGCATCGACCAGTGTGCTCGCTCGCTGGCCCGGAGCTCGTTAAAGAGCGAGGGATCGGTCGGTGAGCGGTGGTCGTGCGCCCGCGCGTCTTGCAACTTGCGTTCGGGCTTGTGCTGGATGCGGACGAGCCAGGAATTCGACTCGCCGGTGTCGAGCTGGAACGGGTAGAACACGGCAGCGCTGGCCGCGTTGTGGGGATCTGTGACGGAGTCGTTGGTCGCCGTGAGCTCCGGCGTGAGGAAGAGCTGTGAGGCCGCCTCGCCCTGGTCAAAGCCGAGGGCGGTGAACCCGGCGCAGCCGTCGGGGAGCATGATGCGGCGCTCGCCGTTGATCACGGTGAAGCGCTGGGCCTGCTCGATGCTCCGCACCTTTGCGAGACCGCCGGGAGCGTTGAGGAACTGCCACGGCGGGTTGACCTGGAAGGGGCGGATGCAGAGGGCGAGCCGGCCGCTTGCGGGGCCCTTCGTGCACGCCAGCGTGTAGCGCACGAGCGTTTCGGCGTCGGTGCTGAAGGCGCTGGTTGTGAGTGTGAGCCCGTCGGCCTTGCGTTCGACGATCGCGGTGGGCACGCCGTCGAAGTCCATCCGCTGAGATGCTGAGGTCCAGCGCAGCGCGGGCTGGCCGTCTCGGAGCAGCAACGCGCTGAGCATGGGGCCGGAGCGGAAGAGCTCGACGTCACCTTCCTCATTGATCAGCGTCTCGTCGGCACCTGTCGGCGAGCCGAGCACGGTCCACGTCGATTGGCGGCCCGTGAAGTAGCGGGGCATCGCCTCCGGGGGGAGGTCCGACGCGATCAGGTGCATGATGCCGAGGTTGTCGGTCGCGGCGCTTTGGTTGGTGAGGAAACGGACATCCGCCACGCCGACTGGTTCCGCACCGCTCTTAGCGATGGAGATGCGGAGCATGCGGGCGGTTGTGTCGGGGATGTCTGCGTAGCTGCGGGCGACTGGCGTAGCGGCGGGGTTGGCCGTCCAGATCGTCAGCCACTTCTGGCCGTCGTCGGACGAATCAACGGTGAACGCCCGGGCGGGCGTCGCCCAGTCGATCCGCAGGGCATCGAGGTCACGCGGCTGTCCGAAGTCCACGGTCAGTTCGGCGGGCGCGTTGTCGTCGTCGATCCACGCGGACTTTGCATCGGCGTCGATCGCGAACGCGGCCGGGTGGTCTGGTGCGGCCGTGCTGGCCGTTGCTTTGGGTGTGCCTGTGTAAGGGGAGGGCACCGGCAGGGCGCGGAACTGCAGGTCCGTGAGGTGGATCGTCCCCTGACCGCCTGAGGATGACGCGACGACGACCTCGATCGCGCCGAGCCGCTTGATCTTGGCGCCGTTGAGTGGGCCCCACGCGAACTGGAAGTGCTTGGCCTTGTTGTTCAGGCGCGTTGGTGACTCGGGCCACTCGAAGTTGCGGCGGTTGATCCACCAGACCGAGTCGCCGAGTTTGCTCCCGTTGCCGTCGGGTGCGTCGAGGAGTTTGACCTCGAGGTTGTTGCTGGGGCCGGTGCCGGTGAGGGTGAAGGAGAACTCAAAGTTCTCCGGCAGGTCGATCCCGCCGGAGGGGAACTCGTGGCGGGCGACGATGAAACCCGACCCGCCGGTGAAGTTGTAGGAGAGGCTGAAGCCGTCCTCGCCGCGCAGGCCCTTTGCGGGGTTGAGGGTGGCTTTGACCGCCTCGTGCGAAGGATGAAGGGTCCAACCGCTGGAAGGCGAGAGGTCCTGCTGGGAGAGGGCGCTGGCCGTGGCCAACAAGAGGGCGCACGCGGCGAGCAGCCAGCCGTCGGAGAGCATGAAGGGTGCGGTCTTGGTCACGCGGCGGCTCCTGCAATCGATTACATGCTAGCAGCCACGCGCGTTTTCGGCTATGAGCGGTTGGTTGGCGGCGTCGTGGTTCCGGGGTGTCGTTGGTGTTGCTACGCTGCCTTGATCGGCCCCCCCATTGGAGCAACTGCGACATGGCATCTATCACTGACCCGTTCACAGGCGAGGAAGCGTTCAACGCTGCACCGGAGAAGGTCTATGCGATCCTCTCGAGCATGGACTGCTACGCGAAGGCCATCCCGGGACTGGTGAGCCACGAGCTGCAGCCCGACGGCGCGATGAAGGTGGCCATCAAGCCGGGCCTGTCGTTTGTGAGCGGCACCGTGAAGGCGATGATGAAGCTGATTGAGTCAACGCCCCCAGCGCAAGGCGTGCCCGCGCGGACCGTGATGACGATCGACTCTTCGGGTATCGGCATGACGCTGAACCTTGAGGCGGCGATGAACATCGTGCTCGACGGCGCCAACACCAAGGTTCAGTGGACGGGTCGTGTGACGAACTTCACGGGCCTGGTCAAGCTTGCTCCGGCGGCGCTCGTCCGCGGCGCGGCCGACAAGGTCATCAAGGACGGCTGGATTGGGCTCCGGCGGCAGATCGAAGGGTGAACGGCATCCGGCCGCCATCAGCGCACGGCGCTGCTGACACGGCGGGTCTGAGCCTGGCCGCTCGGCGGGAGATTGTCTGGAGTCTGCGTCTACTGCCTACCGGCGACGGCGCAGCGCGGTAAGCCCGCCGAGAGCCAACAGCCCTGCGGCCGATGGTGTTGGCAGCGAGATTGATGAGATCAGATCGGGGCGGTCGAACGTGCCCGATGCGGTGGAGTACGCGTCGGCGAAGCTCGTGCCGCCGACGGCGTTTGCACCAAGTTGAGCGACCACACTGAAGATCTGGCCGGGCACGACGTCGAACGGGAGGCTGACCGTTTGGGTGGTGAAGCCGTTCGTCGTCGCGGCAATCAGCAGGAATGCTTCGGCGTCGCTGCCATTGTGGCCGAGGATGACTGCGCCACCTTCGCTGGTGAGTGTTCCGATGTGGGTGCTGAAGAACGTGACATTGCCCAAGACGCCGACGGAGAGGTAGATCCCGCTCAGGCCGGACGCGTCGCCGTCGTTGAAGAAGTTGCCGTGGAGCGTGTAGGTGAGGGTCAGCGTCATCGGCGCTGAACCGGTGTACTGGTACGTCTCGATCGCTCCGGCCTGTGAGAAGCCGGCCGCGGCGTCGGGGAACTGTCCGCCGAACGGGACGTTTGAGAAGAGGCCCGACAAAGTGGTCTCTGCACGCAGGATCGGCGCGATCGGGTTGGCCGCCGCTCCCGACAGCGCGGCCGAAGCACGCGTCAGGCCGCGGTTCCAAGGGCCGCTGCCGTTGTGGTCAAGTTCGGTTCCGTTGAGCAGTGCGGCGGCGCCGAAGGCTCCCTCACCGCCGCTGAAGATGCCGTTTGGGCCGTTGGTGTATCCGCCGTTTGGGAAGCGGTCACTCTGCGTGACGCTCGCTTCTGCGCCGAACACCTGGGCCCCAGCCTGGGGGGCGGCAAGGAAGGTGAGCGAAGCGGCGAGAGTCAGATTGAACGCGATGCCGGTATGAGCACATGAAAGCGACATTGATTTCTCCCTGGCGATGCAAATCTCGATCCTCTCGTTCACGCAGATCAGAGCCAGTTTACATGCTAACTAGGAGAGTGAAAGCCCCCTTGTTGGGGGCTTCTGGTCATTGGATCGGCAGCCAACGACGGTGATGGGCGTCGGGACTGGAGGTAACGGCAGGAAACGATAACCGACGAGCGGGGTGGCTTGGCCGCTTGGCTCGGGTCGTCTGGGAGAAAGTGATGCAACGCCGGGTATTCTCGCCGCATGCACCAGATCGACGCTGGCAGCGCTCACGCATTCGCGAAGTTGTGGTTTGACGCGTTCAACAGGCACGATCTGGCGGCGATCCTCGCCTGTTACGACCCGGCGATCGAGCATTCGTCACCGTTCATCAAGCGGTACAACGAGGCCGTTGGGCGCGGCGATGAACCATCGGTGAAGGGCTTGAGCGAGCTTGGCGCGTACTTCGAGCGGGCGCTGAAGCGGAATCCGGCCCTGCGCTACGAGCCTTTGCATGTAGCGACCGGGCTGGAGTCTGTGATCCTTGTCTACAGGCGGCACAGCCACGACACGCCGCCGGCGGGTGATCTGGCGGCGGAGGTGTTTTTCTTGAATCACGCGGGGAAGGTCGTTCGCTCGGTCTCGCACTATTGATGACTGGCCACGGGCGGTGCGAACGTGGTGGGCGCGATGCGACCGCGCGGGGTTGTGGCGGATGCGTGAATGGGTCTTCAACCTGCGCGGCCGTTACTGGGCGGAGTCTGAGCGGCCCACGGTGTTGGGCTGGCCGTGGGTCGGAGCCTGTGCGTGCGGGACGGTCTGGGGCCCGCTCTGCGGCAGCTGGCTCTGGTAGTTCGGAGCGCTGCGTTGATCGATGTCGTCCTCGACGCCCTTGAGGCCCTTCTTGAACTCGACGATTCCCTTGCCGAGCGACTTGCCGACCTCGGGGAGCCGCTTGCCGAACAGGAGGAGCGCGATGATGAGAATGACCGCCCACTCCATCATGCCGATGTTCTGAATAAACCCGATGGTGCTCGTCATTTCCAAACTCCGCGGCCCGTGGCCACTGCCGGTCTCGCCTATGCACCGTCGAGCGACCGGGGCTCGCGGTCCTGTGTGTGGGGCTCAAAGCAGAACGAACTGTACGCACCGACATTGCCAGGGTAGGAGGCTGTTAAGCGATTCCGACCGCACGCTCTGCGGCCTGCACGACGTTGAGCAGGAGCATTGAGACTGTCATCGGTCCGACGCCTCCGGGGACGGGACTGATCCACCCTCCTGGCCCGAGCGCGACCCGAACGGGCTCAAAGTCGGCGTCGCCGACGGTGTGTGTCTTACCGTCGGAACCCGTGACCCGGTTCACGCCAACATCTACAACGATTGAACCGGCTCGCACCATCGTGGCTTTGAGCAGGCCCGGAACGCCCGCCGCGACGACGACGACGTCTGATTCGCGGGCGAGCGCGGCAACGGTGGCGGGGTCGGTCCACTTGTTGACGGTGGTTACGCTTGCGTCGGTGCGCATGAGCAGCACCGCTATCGGCTTTCCGACGACGTCGGAGGCGCCGATAACTAGCGCGCGTTTGCCGCGGAGCGGCACGCCCGTTGACTCGAGCATCTTGATGACCGCCAGGGCGGTGCACGGGGCGAGGCTGCTGCGCCCGTAGACGATGTTGCCGATGTTGGCGGGGTTGACGCCTTCAACATCTTTCTGCGGCGCGATGAGGCTCTGGATGCTGTAGGCGTCAACGCCGGCGGGCAGGGGCATGTGGAGCATCACGGCGGTTACGTTCTCGCGGGTGTTGAGCAGCAGCACGCGTCCGGCGATTTCGTCGTAGCCGGCGGGTTCGTTCCCATCGTCGAGTTCGTGGAGCTTGTAGTCGATACCGACGGCGGCGCAGGTGCGTCCCTGGTTGGTGGCGTAGACGCGGGCGCCGTTGTCGCTGGAGCCGACGAGTACGGCGTCGAGACGGACGTTGCCGCCGCGAGCCTTCACGGCGGCGACGCGTTCGGCGATGCGGGCCTTGTACGAATCAGCCAGTGTCCTGCCGTCGAGGAGGCGTGCCGTCATGCCGGAGTGTACCGGTACGGGGGGCGGGTGTCAGCACGACAAGGCTTGAGCGGAAACCAGCGAGCGCAGAGCGCAGGCTCAGGGACGGAAGGGGATGGGCACCCGTAGATAGAGAGGCAGGTGGAGATTGGGCCGTCAACCGGGTTTGTCCCTGTGCTTCCGCACAGGGCTCGTTGTCGCGCAGATCGGTACACTGCGGCTGTGAGCCAGAGCCCCTCAAAGCGTGCGGCCGAACTGCGCGACCTGCTCGAACAGGCAAACCGAGCCTACTACACCGATGCCGCGCCGGTGATGAGCGACAAGCAGTACGACTCGCTGATGGCGGAGCTGATCGAGCTTGAGGCGAAGCACCCCGCGCTGGCCGACGACGCTTCGCCCACACGGCGGGTGGGGGGGGCGCCGGTTGACGGGTTCGAGACGGTCGTGCACGCGGTCTCCATGCTGTCGATCGACAACACCTACAGCCTTGGGCACGACAACAACAGTGGCCTGCTTGACTGGCACGAGCGGATGCTGAAGGCGGCGGGGGGGGCAGACACGGGCCTCTTCGTGAAGACCGCGCCGGTGCTTGTGGCCGACGCCAAGATCGACGGCATCGCGATGAGCCTCAGGTACGAGTCGGGTCGGCTGATCCGGGCGATCACGCGTGGCGACGGGGTGAAGGGCGACGACGTCACGAACAACATCAAGACGATCCGGTCGGTGCCGCTGTTGCTCAAGGGGGAAGGGGTTCCGGATGTGCTCGAGGTACGCGGGGAGGTGTTCTTTCCACTCGAGCAGTTCCAGCGTGTGAACGCTGAGCGTGAGGCGGCCGGTGAGGAGCTGTACCTCAACCCGCGCAACGCCGCGGCGGGGACGCTGAAGAACCTGGACCCGGCGGTTGTCGCGGCACGACGGCTGGGCTTTGTCGCGCACGGGAGGGGTGAGATCAGCGACGACGGGTTTGCGGAGAGCCACAGCGGGCTGCTGGATCGACTGGTGGACCTTGGGTTCTCGATCAACCGGCCGCGGGCTCACTCGGCTGACATTGGGGAGATCGTTGCGGCGATCGAGGCCTTCGGAAAGGCGAAGGACAGGCAGCCCTACGCGGTTGACGGGGTGGTGGTCCGGGTGGACAGCTTCGCGCTGCAGGAACGGCTTGGACAGACATCCAAGAGCCCGCGGTGGATCGTTGCGTACAAGTACCCCGCCGAGCGGAAGACGACCGTCCTGCTGCGCGTTGAGCACCAGGTGGGGAAGACGGGCAAGATCACGCCGCGGGCGGTGATGGAGGGGGTTGTGCTCGGGGGGACCACGGTCAAGCACGCGACGCTGCACAACTACGGGCGTGTTCGCGACGCTTCGACCAACCCTGAGGACCCGGGGGCGGCGCGCACGGACATACGCATCGGCGACACGGTGATGATCGAGAAGGCTGGGGAGGTGATCCCGTACGTGGCGGGGGTTGTGCTTGAGAAGCGGCCGCGGGGTGCGGAGAAGGTGGCTGCTCCGGCGCGGTGCCCAGAGTGCGGCGGGCCGGTTGAGGTTGATCCGCCCGGCAGTGATGGGACAGCGCTGGAGACGGTGCGTGTGTGCGTGAACCCCGAGTGCCCGGCGCAGGTGCGGGAGAAGCTCATCTGGTTCGCCGGGCGCAAGCAGATGGACATCGAAGGGATGGGCGAGAAGACGGTGGACCTGCTGCGTACGCACGCGGGTATCCCGCTCAACACATTCGCGGATGTGTTCCGGCTCAAGGATCATGCCCAGGCGATGCTGACGCTCGACGGGATGGGTGAGCGCAAGGTCGAGATTCTGTTGCAGGGCATAGAGGAGGCCAAGACGCGCGGGTTGGCGAAGCTGATCGGCTCGATGGGGATCAGGCACCTGGGGGACTCGACTGCTCGCTCGCTTGCGCGGCTCTACCCGGACCTGGATGCGCTGCTGGCGGCGAGCGAAGAGGACCTGCGCCCCAAGACGCTCTCGAAGGACGAGGCCAGGAAGCGCGGCCTGCCCGAGGACCCCAAGGAACGGACAGAAACGGGGCTGGGGCGGGACACCGCGCCGGCCGTGCACGGGTACCTGCACTCGGCACCTGCGCGGAGGACGTTTGCGGAACTGCGTGAGCTCGGGGTTGATACGACCAGCCACGAGTACAAGGCGGCGTCATCGCGGGCGAAGGGTGCGGCGGACGCGTCGGGACCGTTTGCGGGCAAGACCGTGGTGATCACGGGCACGCTGGAGAGCTACGAGCGCGAGCCGCTCTCGCGCCTGCTTGAGTCACTCGGGGCGAAGATGAGCGGATCGGTTTCGAGCCGCACTTCGCTGCTGATCGCGGGTGAATCGGCGGGCAGCAAGCTTGCGAAGGCGACGGGACTGGGGGTTGAGGTATGGGACGAAGCGCAGCTCCTGGCGTCGCTGGCGAAACTGGGGATAAAGCCGGGAGCCTAGCGGTGGAATGGGGGTGTGAAGGGGCCGATACAGTGAGCGGCGTTTGCAACTTCCCTCGATCACGGCCTGACCGTCGAAGCGTTCACCATGCAGAACATTGAGTTTAAGGCCGAGCTCCGCGACATCGACCTTGCCCGCACGCTTCTGCGCAAGATTCACGCGACGCCCATCGCTACGCTGGAGCAGACCGACACCTACTACCGGCTGACCGATGGGCGGTTGAAGAAGCGGGAGACGAAGGGGCTGCCGACAGAGGTGATCTTCTACCACCGCGAGAACCAGGCGAAGGCCCGGGTCTCGCGGTTTACGATCTACTCTGAGTCGCAGGCACGCCAGCACTTCGGCGCTGAGCAGTTGCCGGTGTGGATCAAGGTCGTGAAGGTGCGCGAGGTGTTCATGCACTCGGGCGTGCGGATTCACCTTGACCGCGTGGAAGGGCTGGGGACGTTCATCGAGTTTGAAGCGCTGGTCACGCCGCAGGCGCCGCAGGAGGCGTGCCACCAGGCGGTTGCGCTGCTGCGGCAGGCGCTGGTGCCGGTGATGGGCGAGATCCTCTCGCACTCGTACTGCGACATGATCGCCGTTGACGGCTGAGCGCCGCGCGGGTCGGGGCTCAATAGTTGAAGTTGGCGAACGGGTCGGTGGTGCCGAGGGTCGAGGGCGCGGCGACGTTGCCGTTGATCGCCGCCGCGTTTGTTGCCGCCGTCACGATCGGCCCGATCGCGTTGCCCGCGACGATGGTCCAGTTGTTCGTGTTGCCCGAGCAGGTGTTGCGCACGATCAGGCTGCCGGAGGTGTCGACATCGATGCCGCGGTCGGCGAGCAGGCAGGTGTTTCCGTCGATGCGGTTGTCGGTGCCCGTTGTGTGGATGCCGGCGCCGTCGCCGGTGCCGAAGCCGTTGTTGGTGCAT
>JAUXUZ010000220.1 GCA_030680655.1 Phycisphaerales bacterium | reverse complement strand
AAGGATATTCACGCCGTAACGGACTACCGCGAACGCTGTGTCGGCAACCAGATTTGCCGGCTTCGCAATGTACTCAGTCTTGGTCTCTTCCCAGTAATGTTCGACCGTCTTTATTACCTCTCTGCCCGGGTTAAACACTGGCCATGTCGAAGGTCTTAAATAGGACCAGTCCGGTGTCCCGCCGGGCTCGGTAGACGTAGTAGTCGTTGAATCATGGTGAGGAATGACCCTTTGGATCTTCTCATATGTCCACCCAGCTGCGCCGTCGACGCACCACTCGAGTCCGCGGTGTATGCCGAAGGTCACGACAAATGCAGGCACGCAGAGGACCGTAGTAAATACTATTGCGGCGCAGAGTCGGTGCGGGCGGCGCCAGGTCTGCTTCGCCGCCAGCAGAAGTTCAGACGGGGGATTGTCGCGGCAGACCTTCCGCACGACAATCAGGGCGATCAGAACGCCGGGGAGTGCGAGAAGCCAGAGCGGCCACATGCCGACTTCCCAGCTGCCAGCTTGGGGCAGGCGAGTAGTCGTCCCTGAAGGGCTCGATACGACCCACGCAGACATCAATGAGGAGCCCAGCAGCAGGTATGTACCGATGGCACCCGCGGCAACAAAGACCAAGCCCACTAGTGAAGCCGCGCGGAATCCCATCTTCTCGTGCTTTGCCTGCTCCTCGGGTGTGCGCACTATCTGTTCTGCTTTCACGCGTACATACTCCCCTTGTCGAATCGCCGCCGGTGGACACGCGGAGGCCGCGTTCCCGAACTATTCCCATCATACCGTTATCTAGGATAGAGCTTGCTGAGCAGTTCCTCAGCCGTTCCAGTGACGCAATAATCAGCAGGCGGGGTACTCGGAAACGCAGGTGATTCGGGCGCCAATACGTACGTCGGTCCACCGTCCGGCACGATGTCGTGAATCGTTGTGATTTCCCCAACGATCCACCACCCAGTGCAGGATCGAAAGTGGAGGTCGCTGGCAGGTCTGAGTATCGCGGCCTGCGCTTCGGAAATAAACCTTTGATCGGGTGGCGAGAGGGAATCGCTCATGTCGCGATCATACCCCACGACTAGGCATAGATGTCCGCCGCTTTAGACTTTGGCAACGCGGCGCGTTCAAGGTCAAGGCAGGCTTTTGGCGAAGGGGCTCGCTGCGGGCAATATGGATGCGGTCTTTCAGACCGCGGTATCGATCTTCCGGCTCTAGTCGGCTGCGCCTCCCGCCGCACGGCTCACGGGTCGCTCGGCCCCACGGGTACGTTCGGACGCCCCTTCAACCCTGCCGGAGGCTGGAGCGAGCCGCCTTAGGCTCGCGGCTCTGTTGGACTGCCTCACGTGGGGGCTCGTGTGCTCCCTGCCACCAGAACCGTCCACGCCCCCACGTTATCAAAAAAAGGCCTTGAGGGCCTTTGTCTTGAGGGTCTTGCCGTGATTCGGGCCGGGCGGTGGTTTGGTGACCCCACAGCCCTCCTTGCCAGTCGGGCCTCGGTTAGAACAGCTTGCCCTGATCCACCGGCTTGAGGCCGCCCTTCTTCGGGTCCAGGACCATGCGGGGCTTGGGGGGCTTCGCGCTGGAAGCGGCGGGTGGTGTTGGAGCGGAAGCCTTCGCGGCGGGGGCAGTGGCTGATGACTTCGACGGCTTCGCGGGCGCGGGGGTGGGGGGGACGCCCTTGAGCAGCGGCGCATCCGGCTCTGCCTTCTTTCGAGAACTCGTCCGCTTCGCCTTCAGTTCCTCAACCGCCTTCTTCGCCTTCTTCGCGACCGCGGCTTCCTCCTTCACCTCCGCGGCCGATTGCGTGGGCGTCGCCTCCGCATCCGCGCTGGTGCGGTCGTCGTCGATGATCAGCACACCCTCCTGGTCGGCGGGGTCTTCTTCCTTGATCGCTTTCCCCTCGTCGTTGAGCTCAAGGTCGGCGATGGCGGTCCGCTTCTTCGCCTGGATCTGCAGGGCCTCGTAGAGCTTCTTGGCATCCGCCCCGTTGATGGCGTGGATGGCGCTTGCGATCTCGCCGATGTAGCGTTCGAAGACGTCGCGGCGCTCACCCTCGCGGCGCATCTTGGCACGCTTGCGCAGGTAGGCGCCGAGCTTGCGGCCGCACTCCATGAGGGCGAGCTTCATCTCCTTGCGGATCTCGTCGTAGTCGGCGATGGCTTCCTTGGATTCGCTGGTGAAGGGGACCCAGACGCTCGCCATGTGGATCATGACCACGAGGGGGCCGACGGGCACGCCGCCGCGGGGTTGCTGGAGGTCGTAGTTGCGCCAGTTGGTCTCGCTGACGCCCTTGAAGGAGGAGCAGGCCGACTGCTGGAAGAGGAGCGGCACGCGGTTGGCGAAGCGGATGATGCGGGCGGAGTCGTCGGCGGGGAGCTGGCCGCCGAAGGCGACGGCGGCCTCGATCAGGAACGGGCGGCCGCGGTAGACCGCGGCCTCGCGCGAGGAGGCGGCGTAGAACTCGGCGCGGACACCCTTGTGCATCCCCTTGAGCATCTGCTGCACGCCGATGGGGGCGAGGCAGTCGGTCGGCGGCGGCGAGAGGCGGGCCTCCATGAACTCCTTGTGGAGCTTCTCGGCCTGCGGCGGCTCGATGTCGGAGGCGCGGGTGCGGCTGGTGACACCGATCGCCTTGCAGAACGAAGCGGCGGTGGAGCTGCTGACGCGGCAGAACTTCTCCTGGAGGAAGGAGTAGAGCGTCGCCTGCACACCCTCGGCCAGCTCGAAGTCCTTGAGCATCTGCAGCAGGGTGCCGAGCTCAACACCGCGTGGGTGGGGCTGGATCTCTTTGGTCTCGGGCGGCAGCTCGCTGACACCGCGCGGGAAGACGACGAGCGTGCCCAGGTCGGTGGTGACGGAGGGGGCAATCGGCACAGGGGAATCGGCAATCGGCCCGGGGGTGACGGGGTTCTCTTCCACCGTCTGCCGTTTGCCGTCTGCCGCTTGCCCTTTCTTCTTCAGCAGCGGCACATCGTCTTCATCGTCGGTGGTGCGGCTGGGGCGCACGAGCGTGAAGCGCGCGTGCGGGTTGGCGATGGCGGTGAGCTCGAGGAACTCGTCGATGCTGCCGCGCCCCTTCTGGTACTTGCCCTCAAGCTCGATGCTCACGCACGTGCCGGTGGGGTAGGCCGACTGCGAGAGGAACTCGTCGCGCGTGGCGAGGTCGCGGGTGTCGGCGGAGAGGTTGCGGAGCCGCGCGAGCGGGAAGTCGTCGGTCTCCTCATCGACGGTGACCTCGGCGCGGTTGGTCTTGGTGTTCATCGCCAGCTCGATGTGGTGCGCACGCTTGCGCGCATCGGGGCGGGTCTGGATCATCATCGGCTTGCCGGTGGTGATGAGGCCGTACATGCCGGCGGCGGAGATGCCGATGCCCTGCTGGCCGCGCGACATCTTCAAACGGTGGAACTTGCTGCCAAAGAGCAGGCGGCCAAAGACGTTCTCCACCTGCTTGCGGACGATGCCGGGCCCGTTGTCAACGACGGTGATGCGGTAGCGGCTGGTCTTGGCCGATGCGGGGCGGTCGGGCTGGAGGTCCTCGATCACGACGGTGATGTCGGGGAGGATGCCCGCCTCTTCGCAGGCGTCGAGCGAGTTGTCAACGGCCTCTTTGACGGTGGTGAGGAGGGCCTTGCGCGGGTTGTCAAAGCCGAGCAGGTGGCGGTTCTTGGCGAAGAACTCGCTGACGGAGATGTCGCGCTGCTTGGCAGCCATCGACTCGGCGGTGGCGCGCGTGCCGCGACCGCCGCCTCCAGCCGCGTTCTTCTTCTTGCTGACGCGATCCTGCGCGGCCGAGAGTTCAAAGTCCTCGGCGGCGGAGGGGAGGAGTTGGGCGGCTGAGGTGGGGGGCGCTTCCATGCGTGGCCCTTTCTGATTCGGGCGGGGTGGGCGGGGGGCGGGGGACGGGCGGGGGGCAGGCTTCTTGCTCATCGCTGATCCATCAGCAACGTGCCGTCGAGTTCATCGAGTCGGCGTCGGCTGGGCAAAAGTAGGCCCGGCCAGCGGCGAAGGGACCGCGAGCGTGGGCGGTTTCGCGGGCGGCAGCGGCCCGGAGGCGAGCAGGCCGGTCTTCTCGCCAGCGATGGTGAGCAGGGCCTGACGCCGCGGCCACCGCCAGCGGCACAGGCGCGGCACGACGCAGCAGCCGGGCACGCAGCACAGGGCATTCTCGCGCTGAGCGGATGCAGCCTGCCGTTGCCTAAACTCGGCCCCTTTCCCGCAAACATGCCGGGGGCAGTCCCCTCACCAGCCACAGGAGCAGACCATGGAAACCACACTCATCATCCTCAAGCCCGACGCCGTGCAGCGCGGCCTGATGGGGCGCATCGTCACCCGCTTTGAGGACAAGGGCCTCCAGATCGTCGGGGCCAAGATGATGCAGATCAGCCAGCAGCTCGCCGCGACCCACTACGAGGCGCACAAGGAGCGCGGCTTCTACGCCGGGCTGGTCAAGTTCATGACCAGCAGCCCCGTGCTCGTCCTTGCCATCCGCGGCAACGGGGCGATCACCATCGCACGCAACATGATGGGCGCCACGTTCGGCTCAAAGGCCAACCCCGGCACCATCCGCGGCGACTTCGGCGTCAGCAACTCGTTCAACCTCATCCACGGCTCTGACAGCCCCGAGGCCGCCGAGCGTGAGCTCAAGCTCTTCTTCGCCGCCGGTGAAGTCCTGAGTTGGCCGCGTGCTGGCGACGCGTGGGTCTACGACATGTCGGGCGGCAAGGCCGAGTAAGAGCAAGAGGCACTCGCCATTAGGCACGAGGCATTCGTAAATGACAAAGGCCCCGCAATGCGGGGCCTCTTTTATGTCTGCTTTCTGCGAGTGCCGAATCCCGAATGCCGAGTGCCTAGCACCTCACGGCTCACGCCTCACCCGACCTTCGGCCGGATCTGCCCGATCACACCGGGGCGATCGATCGCTGCGGGCTGGTTCGGTGCAGCTTCGGGGTGCTTGGGCAGCTTCGCGGCCGTGCCGCCCGCGTCGCCCTCGCGACCTTCACCGTTGATCTGATCGGCGATCTCGCGCCGGTGGACTTGGACCTCGCGCGGGAAATCGAAGGCGATGCGCACACGGTCGCCGCGGATGGAGGCGATGCGCACAACGCCCAGCGGCTTCGCCGGGTCGCCGATGACAACCTCCTCTCCTTCACGTCGTGTGATCACCAGCATCCGCGGACCTCCTGTCCCTTCGTCCCACCTGCCGCCCAGTGGGAGGGCGTTGTCAATATACCCGCAGCCCGGGTCGTTGGGCCATTTGAAAGTCCAAATCTGGTGTCTATTCGGGTAACTCCGGCCGTTGGTTCGCGCAAAGACTGTCCGAGAACCTCGGAAGTGGGGGATGGGCTGAAAAACTCGTGCGGCGGTTCCGGTCGCTAACCCCGCCCTCGGTGGTGCAAGCTAGTCAACAGCCTGGACGGCTTTGACCTCCGGGATGTGGTCTTTCAAGTTCCGTTCGACGCCGACCTGCAGCGTCACCTGGCTGCTGGGGCAACCGACGCACGCACCGTGCAGGCGGATCTGCACGACACCATCGGGGGTCACGCCGACGAGCTCGATATCCCCTCCGTCAGACTGCACGGCCGGGCGGATCAACTCCAGCACGCGTTCGATGCGCCCGATGACCGCGCTGTCCACGGCACCGCCACCCGCCGCTTGGGGGGCTGCGTTGGCCTTGGTCAGCTGCGTGATGGGGTCCTTCTGCACGTGGGCATGGTACGTCGCCATCCGAGCCCGCGCACAAGCGAGGCCCGGCCGCGGGCCCGCCATGAACCGCTACCATCGGCGATGCGATCACACGCTCTCGTCGGCACAGCGGTTGTTCTGGCGGTGGCAGGCGGCTGCAAGACCGACCGCGTCGCGGAAGTGACCGACAACAAGGCCGCGCTCACCGGCACGCAGCTGAGCACCGATGAGAAAGTGCGACTGGTTGACCGCGTCGCAGCCAGCGCCGCAACGCCTCAGGCGCGGCGCGAGGCGCTCAAGGACATCGCCTGGACCGCCAGCAACGGATACCGAAGCCGCAACCACGCGATCAATCTTCTGGCGGACGATCCGCTCGACGCCGACGGGACCGACACGCGTGCGATGCTCGCGATCCTTCTCGGCCCCGAGCCTGACCGCGGCGTGATCGACCACGTCTGCACGCTCGCCGCCGAGCGCGGCTGGAAGGACCTCACGCCCGTGCTGGTGCGCCAACTCGCCAGGCCCGGTCTGGACACCAAGGACAAGGACCGCGCGGAGTGGGCGGTGTTGGCCAAGCTCCATCCGGGCAAGCCGATGGAAGAGATCGCCTTCGAGGTCTTCGCCGCGCCAGAGGGAACCGGCACGGCGAAGGAGCGCGGCGAGCGGGCTCGCGAGGCGGCGTGGCAACTGTTGACGCGGCTGGACAAGGACGGTTCACGGCGGCGTGCGTTCCTCGCCTCGATGGCGGACAACCCCGCGCCGGCCATGGCCGATGTCCGTGCTGTCGCCGCCGAACTCGGCGCTGTGCCGCTCACCGCGAGCGAGCTGTCGTGGGTGCGCCAGCTCCGCCGGAGCGAGAACGAGCAGTGGTGGGTGCAGGCACGGTCGGCCGTTGCGGCGTTGCCCGCCGCTGCGCGCGAAGGGCTGGCGATCCGCCACGCCGAGCCGATCCGCTGGGCCGCTGCGCACGAGCCGTCCTGGCTGACCATGAGCCGTGCCGAGCTTGCAGACCTGCTGACGGCCCGCCTCAAAGGGCGGGAGCTCTTCCTGCGTGGCGACGGCGGAGGAGATGCCGGCCAGGGTTCCGAGCGGCTCAGCGACAACCTGCCGAAGATGGTCTGGGGTGACGTTCTGGCGGTGCTGGTGATCGACCGAGCGGTCCACACGCCGGGCATCGCAGAGAAGCTCGCGGCTCAGGCAGAAGAGGACGCTAACGACACCACAACGGAGTACGGCGGCTACATCGGCTCGCGGAACGCCAAGGGCGAGGACGGCCCGTTCGCGGCCAACCTTTACGCACCGCGCCCGACGCAGCGGTTCAGCGACACACGCTTTGTCGCCAGCGACGAGTTGCTGACCAACGGTGCAACGGGCCTGGCGGTCTACCACTTCCACGCACAGAAGTACGCGAACGCCGAGTTCGCCGGCCCAAGCGGCGGCGACATCGACTACGCGCGCGACTCGGGGCGCCTGTGCATCGTCTTCACGCCCGTCCGCAAGGGCGGGGTCTTCGATGTCGACGTCTACTTTGGTGACCGCGTGCGCTGCGACCTCGGTGCGATCGGGCCGGGCGGCGACTCCGGCGCACGCTGACGGCTGGGCCCCGCCCGCGACCGATCACTCTCTGCTCTTACCTTGCTGCACGTGTGCCTCATCGCGGTGTTCGCTTCGCTGGTGCTGCGCGACCAGGGCGTTGAGCCGTTGCTCGGCGGCATCGGCTACGGCACGCTCCTGTGGCTCGTGCCCGCGCTGCACGCGGCGATCGCCCTGACGGTTGAGATGACCGCTCGGCGCGCTCTGGCAAACATCGAGCGCACCGGCTCGCTGCGCCCGGTTGAGACGCTGGACAGTGTCGTGACGGCCTCCCGCGTCGGCGCGGCCCTGCTGACCGCCTCGAGCGTCTGCCTGCTCGGCTACTTCGATGCCGTTCAGTCATTGACGGGAGACACCGTCTTCATCGACGAGGCCGTGACGGTGCTGCCGTTCCTCCTGACAGTCACCGCGGGGTGGTGGTCCGGCTACCCGGTCGAGAAACTGCTGCGTGACTCGATGTTCATCCGCGACCTCGACGACGGTCGCCCGGTCTACCCGATGCCGTTGCGCGGGGCGTACACGTGGGGGCACGTGCGGCACCAGCTGTTCATCCTGCTGCTGCCGATGTCTGTGCTTGTGGTGTGGAGCGACACGATCGAACTGGTCGTCCGCACGGCCGATGCCCACTTCCGCAGCGCAGCAGCGAGAGGGCGGCCGCCAGAGGGCCTGTGGGGATCGATCGGCGCATGGATCAACAGCCACCCGACCGCGGCGCTGCTGGCCTACTACGGGCTGAAGCTGTCGGGGCTTGGGCTCATCATCGCCGCCGCGCCGCTGGCCATCCGCCGGGTGTGGGACACCACACCGCTGCGCGAGGGCGACGTCGCCAAGGGCCTGCTGCGGATGTGCGAGTTGCAGCGTGTGAAGGTGAGGGGGCTGCTGGTCTGGCGCACCGGCGGCACGATGATCAACGGCGCGGTCCTGGGTGTGCTCGGCAGCGCGCGCTACATCCTGCTGACCGACGGGCTCCTCGATGCGCTCCCCAACCACTGCGTGCAGGCGGTCATGGCCCACGAGATCGGGCACGTCCGCTGCAGGCACGTCCCCTGGCTGACGGCCACGCTCTTCGCCGTCAGCGGCAGTGCGCTGGTAGCGATGAACGCCGGGCTCAGGTTGGCGACCGGCGTTGACCTTGACCATGTTGAACCGCACTGGCAGCTTGCGCTCTCGGCTCTGGCCCTGACCGCGGCCGTCGCGGCGTTCGGGTACGTCAGCCGGCGGTTTGAGTGGCAGGCCGACGCGTTCGCCGTCAAGCACTTCTCGCAGCACACCCCCCCGACCGACGACGCGGATGCGCCGTGGGCACCCTCGCCAACGGCGACGCGCCCGGCCGTCGCGGCGATGTGCGCAGCGCTGGAGATCGTGGCAACCGCGAACCACCTGTCGCGGAGCCGGTTCACCTTCCGGCACGGCTCGATCGCCACACGCGTGCAGCGCCTCCGGTCGCTGGAGGGGCAGCGCGTCGACCGGCTCCCCATCGACGCTGTATCAAGCCGCTTGAAGCTGGGGATCCTCCTTGGCTGCCTTGTCGTCGTCGCCTCAGCGCTCTTGGCCATGGCCGCCGGAACGCCCTGACACACCCCGCAGCCGTCGATCTACGCTTGCCGGTGCCCAACCTCGCCTTCGTCAAGATGCACGGCATCGGCAACGACTACATCTACCTCGATGCGGTCGGTGATCCCACGATCGAAGCCATGGATGGCCTGCCCTTGCTCGCCCGCAGCATGAGCGATCGGCACACGGGCATCGGGGCCGACGGCCTCATCCTCGTCTGCCAGCCGACCGACGCCGGCCGCGCCGCAGGGGCGCACGTGCGCATGCGCATGTTCAACGCTGACGGCTCCGAGAGCGCCATGTGCGGCAACGGTGTCCGCTGCGTCGCCAAGTTCGCACACGACCGTCTCAATCACCGCAGCCAGACCATCACCGTTGAAACCACCACCGGCCCGATCGCGATCTCCTTGTCCCTTGACGCCCTCGGACGCGTCGACACTGCCTCGGTTGACATGGGTGAGCCCATCCTCGAGGCCGCACGCATCCCCGTCATCCCCAAACGCGGAGCCAACGCCGACGGACGCGCCATCGACATTCCCTCCGAGCAGCTCGGCGTCTTCCAGACAGACATTGGCTTCTCCGTTGGCGCCATCGAGGAGGGGATGACCTGCGTATCGATGGGCAACCCCCACGTGGTGCTCTGGTGCAAAGACCCGTGGGATATCCCGCTCGAAACCGTCGGCCCGCTCATCGAGACAGACGCGATGTTCCCCAGCCGCGTCAACGTGCACTTCGCGGCACCCACGGGGAAGAACAAGGTCGTGATGCGCACCTGGGAGCGCGGCAGCGGCATCACGCAGGCCTGCGGAACAGGTGCGTGCGCGGTTGTGGTCGCCGGCGTGCTCACCGGCCGCCTCGCCCGCTCGGTTCGCGTCGCACTTCCCGGTGGTGAGCTCGATATCGACTGGGACGGAGCTTCCAACCGTGTCCGCATGACCGGCCCCGCGCTCGAAGTCTGCACCGGCACGTGGTCAACTGAGGCCCCCCCGGCCATCGCCACGATCCCCACACTCACGACCGACCGCCTCACCCTCCGCCCCCTCACCCACGCCGACGCCCCCGCCGTTGCCAGGCTCGCCGGCGACAAACGCATCAGCGACATGACCCTTACCGTTCCCTACCCCTACAAGCCAGAGCACGCAACCGCCTGGATCAGCACCCACACCATCAGCCACACGCTGAGCTTCAACACCGTCTGGGCCATCACCCTCACCGCAACCGGCGAGCTCGTTGGCGCGATCGGCCTCGTCTACAGCAAGCACAACGGCGCAGAGATCGGCTACTGGCTCGGCGTCCCCTATTGGAACAACGGCTACACCTCCGAGGCCTCGCGCGAGGTCACCCGCTACGCCTTCGCGCAGCGCGACCCCGCGCTGCAACGCGTCGATGCGCACCACTTCCACGGCAACGACGCATCCGGCAAGGTCATGGTCAAGTCCGGCATGACCTGCGAGGGCGACTGCCTCGCGGGCGCAAGCAAGCTCGGCAAGCCCCTCAACGTCTCCCGCTACGCAATCACCCGTGACCAATGGCTCGCGCAGCAAGCCATCCCCGAATCGCCAAGTTCAACCGTCCGCGCTGGCGGGCGGGGAGTTTCCAAGTGACCGACGCGTCCACCCGATCACCCGTCACCGCTGAGCCCCTCTCCGACGCCGAGCGCAAGCTCACCATGTCGATCATGGCGAGGTGGAGCAAGCTCCTGGGCGATCTCACCGAGCTGGTCAACATCCCCACCGGCCGCGCACCCCACCCTATCGCCGTCGAAGGGCTTAACCGCACCCGCACCCTCCTTCGCGCCCGCCTCGAAAAGCTCGGCGCCAACTGCGACTTCATCCCCGGCGACCCCCGCCCAGCATGGCTCGATCGCGTGGGGCAGGTTTCCAGCCTGCCAGATCGAGTGGGGCAGGTTTCCAACCTGCCATCGACTCCTCCCCCAACCCTCGTCGCCCGCCGACTCGCCACCAAGTCCGACCGCCGCCCGATCCTCCTCAGCGGCCACCTCGACACCGTCCACGACCCCTCACCCGACGCCCCCTTCCGCACCCTCACCGTTTCCGCCGACAAGACCAAGGCCACCGGCCCCGGCGTCGTTGACATGAAGGGTGGCCTCGTCATCGCTCTCCACGCCCTCGAAGCTCTCGCCGACGCCGGCATTGACGTCCCCTTCGGCTTTATCCTCAATAGCGACGAAGAGACCGGCTCATTTTCCTCCGACCGCGCCCTCCGCGCTGAAGCCTCGCGCACCGACCGCGCTGGAGCACGCCTCTACTCCTGCGCCCTCGCCCTCGAACCCGCCAACGGAACCAACGGACTCGTCACCTCCCGCGGCGGCTCAGGCCAGTGCATGATCGAAGCCAAAGGCCGCGCCGCCCACGTCGGCCGAGACTTCGCGAGCGGCCGCTCAGCGACCGACCTCCTCGCCCGCATGATCATCGCCGGCCACAAGCTCACCAACCCGATCACCGGCGACATCGTCAACTTCTCAACCCTCTTCTGCGACCAGCCCCCAAACCAGGTCGCTGACCACGCCGCCGCCTGGGGCAACCTCCGCTATCACACCCAGGAGTCTGGCGAGAAACTCGCCGCGGCCATCCAACGCCTGTGCGCAGAGCGAACCACCCCCGCCGACGGCCGCACCATCACCGCCGCTGTCTCCCTCATCCGTCCAGCCAAGCCGGGCACCCCCGAAACTCTCGCCCTTGCTTACCAGGTCCAAGCCATCGCCGCGGTGCTCGGCCAACCTGTCACCTTCAGCACAACCTCAGGCGTCTGCGATGGCAACAACCTCCAGGCCGGACTCGACGGGTGGCACCGGTCTCCGACCGGTGCGGGTTCGCACGGGTCTCCGACCCGTGATTCTCAACCTCCCGCCCCTCTCCCACCCTTCCCCGTCCTCGACACACTCGGCGTGCGCGGCGGCGGCCTCCACACGCCGCAGGAGTGGATCGACCTCGCCAGCCTGGTGGAGAGGTGCCAATTGCTGGCGATACTGCTCTCGAGGCTCTCAAACGCGGGTGCTGTGGGGTGCTAGGCGACCACCCGCCGCGGGCTAAGCCTGATGCAGGCACGCGGGCGACCGTTGCGGAGCACCGGATCGCCCAATCTCATATACTGCTCAAGCCGCTGTCAACCGTCCGATCTGGCGATGGCGGAAATGAAGCTCTGTTCGCCGTTGAAGCGTTCAGGTGTTCGCCGTCGGTCGAAAGGACAGGTGCGTATGCGCCCGCTGATTCACGTAAACAAGGATGAGCCGCCACCCGCCGCCAAGCCGCCGGCGAAGCCGGCCAGGTCCAGCGAAGTCGTCAAAACCCTGAAACTGGCCCTGGCGATCGCTGGCTTGATCATCGGCACGGCCTTGATCGCCTGGAACTTCGGTATGTTCGGGGAGGAGGGCCCCCCCCCGGCTCCGCCTCTGCCCGCCGGGTACGGCGACATCGCCCCAGCGGCCCCGGCAGCGAACTCGATCCCTGTCGAAGGCGCCAGGTGACACCTTCCCTCGGTGCTCCCGCGCGCGGGGTCTGCCGTTTCTTCTTTGACCGAGCCCGCATCCACGGCATACCAATTCCCGTATGCTCGTAGGGGCGTCCGGGTTCTCTGGACGGTCAAGGTGGCAGTACCGGTCTGAGCCGACCATCCGGCAGAGAAGGCGTACTGTGAACAGATTGCCTACGGGACTCGAACCTGTGGTCGCGCGTAGAGGTGGGGGTTCATTCTTTTGTTCCGGCAATGCCCTCAGGCATTGCATCGTCCTCTTTGGCCTCTTGGTTGGGGCCACGCTCGTATCGTGGAATCTGGGGCTGTTTGACGGTATCACGCCTTTGGATGGCGGCGCACCAACGTCCAACAGTCCCGAGTCCATGGGCCCAGCGGAAGCGGCGGCCGCGACTCCGCCGTTGCACAGAACGATAAGAACGCGGTAGCCAGCCTTACGGCTCGACTGGACACGAAGGACTCTTCCGATGCGACCGAATCACCGCCAAGCGTTCACGCTGATCGAGCTGCTGGTTGTTATCGCGATCATTGCGCTGCTCGTCGGCATCCTGCTGCCCGTGCTTGCGGCAGCCAGGCGCACGGCGCGAGAAGCAGTCTGCAGCGCCAACATGAGCAACCACGGCAAGGCCGCAGCCGCGTACGCATCGGATCACAAAGGCCGTTTCGCCACTTTCAGCTGGCGCCGCGACATCCCGTACGCCATCTTCGGCAGCGGCCGGACGTACGGGCCGTACAGCACCGACTACGAAGCGGCGCAGTGGCAGGTCGTCGACCTGCTGAACAAATACGCCGCAACAAGCAGCGACGACATCCACACACCTTTTCCGTACACCGAGTACAACAGCATCTTCCTCGCCGAGTACTTCTCGCAGAACATCCCCGAGCCGATCGGCATCTGCCCCGCGGACGGGCAGCAACTGCGGTGGGCCGCCGATCCCCAGGCAACGATCGCGCAGTTCCCCGAAGACGCGCTCAGATGGGCGAGGTCTTCGTATACGGTGCCGCTCGCGTTCTTCGCAGAGATTGACCGGGAGTCGTCAACGGCGATGCTGCGCCTGGCCGACAACTCGTCGGTGCAGGTTCATCCGCTCACGCCGCTTGGCACCCGCAAGCTCGGCGACATCTATTTCCCCAGCCAGAAGGTCATGTACCACGAGCGGTTCAGCCGCCACACCCGGTTGGCGCCAGCCTACTTCACCCACCCTCAGGCAGTCGTCACGGTCGCCGTCGCCGACGGCAGCGTGCGTTCGCTCCACACCAGTGATGCGAACCAGGGCGGCTACGCACAGGCCGACGGCACCGTTGCCCGCCAGAGCGTGTCCTATCTGCCCAGCACGATGTTCGGCGATCCGGCATGGCCCGACGCGGCCTCGCCGTCGCAGCCCCCTCGGTATGCCGCCACTGTTGGAGGATTGAAGGGCGTCGACTTCGGTAGCCCCGAGGTACTTCGTTGATTGAGCCCCGTTTGCCGTACCCCTAGGGTGTTCTCGCCACCCAGTAGCCCGGAAGTGCATTTTCATCCCACACTGCATCCCGAGCCGATCAGATTCCGTATACTTTGGGGCAGTCCGGGTTCTCTGGACAGTTCCCACGCCTGACGCGCATCCAGCGTCCGCCGGGCGATTTGAAGGAGCAACGCTGTGGGTTCATTGCTAGACGGAATCGACGTCAGTCCGGAAGGACAGCGAAGCGCAAAGGCGACTTCCGCACCCGCGCGTTCGAACAAGACCGTGAAACTTGTCATCGCGATCGTCGGGCTGGTGGTCGGCGGGACGCTGATCGCCTGGAACATGGGCGTGTTCGGCTCAGCGCCAGAATCGACCCCCACGCCAGCGCTGACCGGCGACGATACGAGCCAGCCAGTTCCTTCCAATCCGGCACAGAGGCGACCGAATCAGACACCCGTGTTCGGGCTGCAACCGCCCGTCAAGCCTTGACTCGTTGACCAATCTACGCACACAGGACGAAAACGATGGCCGCAGACACACTCCGAGTTGCCCGTCGCCCGGTTTCGGGTTTCACGCTGATTGAATTGCTGGTGGTGATCGCGATCATCGCCTTGCTGGTGGGGATCCTGCTCCCCGCTCTCGCCAAGGCTCGCAACACGGCTCGCCTGGTTGCCAGCCTGAGCAACATGCGACAGATCACTGTGGCGCAGCAGACCTACCGCACCGAGAACAAAGACACATTCCCGCCATCGACGATGTTCTACGGGCCCAGGTGGATGACCAACGCGTACTGGCGGAACCCTGCGTTGATTCCCGGCGGCGTGCCCCCCTTGCAGCTGGTCAACGCGCCATGGTCAATCGGCGGCAAGTTCTGCAGCCAGACATTCACCGCGTTCGGAGCCGCTGACATCCCGCCGCAGTGGCGGTACCTCACGCCGTACACATCGCCCGAGTCGCAACTGACGCGAGCGGAACCGTTCAATCTCGCCGCGGATCAGGCAACGCCAACCAGGCAGAACTACCAGTTCGAAATCTGGCGAGCGCCCGCGGACAAGCGGTCTATGTGGAGGGGGTGGGCGCAGGGGCAGGCGCTGACTGTGGACAACAGCATCTCCGCGTATGACGAAGTAGGATCGTCGTATCAGCAGAACTACATCTGGCACACGCTCTTCCGGCTCAACAATAACGAGAACTTCTCGCAGGCAGTCGCGACGATTGACCGCGCGAACTCAAAGCTGCGCGGCGAAGGGTTCAATCCCTCGAAGTTCGTTGTGATATCCGATCAGACGGCGTGGATCGTGATCAACGACGGGATGGGCCGTCAATGGAAGAGCGACTACGGCGACAACATGAAGTCCGTGATGGGCTTCTTTGACGGACACTCAGACTACGTTCAGATGGAGCGGCGCACGGCAACCGCCGACGACGTCAACGCGGCCACAGGCGCGGGGAGCATGACCAGCATCAGGCCGTATACCTACAGCTTCCTGATCCCGACGAACTGAAGTGGGTGGTCACACCACCGAGGCAGTTGTGCTTGCGCCCGCATCGCGGCTCAAACACCAGTCGGCAAGAGAACAGGCACGTGGCTCAGCGCAGCGTCGTATAGGCTGCCAAGATCTGGTGAACGCGAGTCTCCCCGATCGAGCCGAATTGACATTGCATAGAACGACTGTACAATGTGCCCGAGTGCCAGATGCTTCGCGTTGGAGCGTTTGAGTCTGTTTCATACATGGGTGTCCGGCCCGGCGGGGATCGCCCGGGACTTTTTAAGGAGGACGCCCATGCGTTCGCACTTGTCCTATTTGCATGCCATTGTTTCACTGGCCGGTCTGGCTCTCGCTGCATCTGCTGTCAGGGCCGATATTGTCATTGCCAGTGGCGATTTCGACTGTGATCCGGCGTGGAGGATGCCCTCGTGCTTTCTGAACATCGGAACCAACTGTATCGCGCCGCTGCCCGCTGCCCCCGACAAGGTCGTTATCCGATCCCACTACCACGCAGAAGTCAACGCCCTGTACAACGGGTGGGAGATCGAGCGGTACGACACTTGGGCTCATGCCTCTCTCCTTGGTGTCGGCACGGCGACGCTCGTGTACAGCAAGACGTGCGACAGCGAATTCCCGGAGCGATGCACCGAGGTTGACTTGGGATTGGCCAGCGAAGAGAATTCGGGCTCGCTCCTGGAGACTGGCGTCGGAGCTACTGCAGCGTTTACTTCTCAGGCCAATCCGATCCTCTACCCGCTCGTCGAAGCGGCCTACGTAAACTGGTCGCGGCTAGATGTCGATCTTGGTCAGTGTCAGCCGCGAAAACTCGGTGTGATGGACACGTCTGCGGTTATTGCGGCCTATGAGCAGAAGACTGAGGGAGTTCAATGCTGCAACACTGTCTACGACGTCACCCATTCGGTTACGGCGATCGCCAGCGGGCTCACCGTGAGCTCGCACAACGTGCGGATGACGCGCTGCGCAACCGGAACGGGGGCGACCACCCTTGACATTGATATCGACACCAACACTGGGCTCTGCACCGACTTTGTCCTCAACCCGCCGGCTGGGCCATGGCCGCGGTTCGGGTGGCATGGCCGCGTAATCTACCGCGTCTACACGCCCGCGGGCGTGCTTCAAATGGAAGGCTACGACTACGCCATGTTCGTCGGCGGCCGGTGGGGCGCCAGCGCCAGAGGCGGTCGCCTCGCCGGCTCGTTTGGGGCAGCGCTTGATGCAATAATTGACGTCCCGCTCGCGGACACCGACGGCGACCCTGTCATTGCCAGCGGTAGTCTCACTCTCAGCGACCCGACCGTGAGTGCCTACCTGCAATCCCTCTCGGCCAACACGACCGTGGACGTCACCATCGACGTCGCAATGGGCAGCTTCGCTCAAAGTGGCGACAATGACGGTGACGGCGTGACGAACTGGAATGATCGCTCAGCCCACGCCGTCGCTTGGGGTGCTACCTACGCCGATGCGTTGTACAAACCTGAATTGGACTGGAACGCAGACGGGGTGATCGATGCGGCTGACTACTACGGACTCGATGAGGCCTGGCTAGCCAATGCGCCCTGCCCGGCCGATTGTGGCAGTCAAGGCGGCGTAGCTGGTTCCGACGGCATCCTCGACAACAACGACTGGACCGTGTTTATCGACCACACGTTCAACGCGTATCCAGATGCCGACATCGGAAAACAGGGTGGCGTGCCCGGAGCCGACGGCGTTTTTGACAACAACGATTGGGCGGTCTTCATCGACTGGTACTACTCCGGGCCCTGCAACTGACATAGTTCATCTCTAACGTACCGTTGGCAGTTATTCGCCCCGGGCCGCTGGCCCGGGGCGTTTTCGCAAGTACAAATTGCAGTCCCCGCGCCCCGGCCACCGATCACACTCGGTGATCTCGTCGACGCAGCAATGCGCCGGGCGAGTCCCTCCTCTCACCGGAGCGCAGCCGATGCACCAGCCAGGAACGGCCAGCGAGGTTCACGACTCCTCCATGCCGCCCGATGTCAGCGCCAGCCCCCTCTACAACCAAGACCTTGCCCCCGTCCCCCTACATCGCCGCAACTGGACAACCTACAGCTACGCGGCGCTGTGGATCAGCATGGCCCACTGCATCCCGACTTACATGTTCGCCGGCGGGCTGATCGCCGTGGGCATGAACTGGTGGCAGGCGCTGCTGACGATCGCGCTTGGCAACACGATCGTGCTTGTGCCGATCCTGCTCAACGCGCACGCGGGCACCAAGTACGGAATCCCCTTCCCGGTGCTGGCGCGGGCCTCGTTCGGCACGCGGGGCGCGAATGTGCCCGCGCTGCTCCGGGCCATCGTGGCGTGCGGGTGGTTCGGCATCCAGACCTACATCGGCGGTGAAGCGGTCAAGACGTTCCTCATCGCTGCGTGGCCTGGCTTTGCGGGCATCGGCGGTGACTTCACGCTCATGGGGCTGTCGCTCCCCTCGCTGATCACGTTCCTGCTCTTTTGGACGGTGAACGTCGCCATCGTGCTCTGGGGGATGAACTCTGTACGGGTGTTTGAGAACTGGGCCGCGCCGCTGGTGCTGATCATGTCGCTGGTCCTGCTGGTGTGGATCGTCTGGCGGGCCGGCGGAACGGGCTCGCTGCTGACGAGCCCGTCAAAGTTCGGCACCCTCGCTGAGTTCTGGCCGGTCTTTGTGCCGGCGCTGACGGGCACCGTCGGCTTCTGGGCCACGCTCTCGCTCAACATCCCCGACTTCACGCGCTACGGCAAGGGGCAGCGCGAGCAGGCCCTGGGGCAGACGCTGGGCCTTCCGCTGACCATGCTCGGCTTCTCGGCGATGGCCGTGGTGATCACCGGGGCAGCGCAGAAGCTGCTGAGCGGTGTGGAGGCCGGCACGCTCTGGGACCCGGTCGTCGTGCTCTCGCACATCACCTCTTCCTCGCCGCCGCCGGGCATGCAGGAGCCGCTGATCGCGTCGGCCGGCGTGCGCATCGCCGTCGCGCTGCTGGCGCTGGTGGGCGTGGCCGTTGCCACGTTGTCCACCAACATCGCCGCGAACGTCGTGAGCCCCGCCAACGACTTCGCCAACGTGGCCCCGCGGCTGATCTCGTTCAAGACCGGAGCGCTGATCACCGGTGTGCTGGGCATCGTGATGATGCCCTGGAAGCTGCTGGCAAACCCCAGCGCCTACATCTTCGAGTGGCTGATCGGCTACTCGGCGCTGCTCGGCCCGATCGCCGGCATCATGATCGCCGACTACTGGATCGTGCGCAAGCAGGTGCTTGACGTGCCCGACCTCTACCGCACAAACGGGCGATACGCCGGCGTCAACGCCGTCGCGATCGCGGCGCTGGTGATCGGTGTTGCGCCAAACGTGCCCGGTTTCCTGAAGCAGGTGCACGTGTGGGAGGGTGCTCCCGCGGCCTTCAGCGCGATCTACACCTACGCGTGGTTCACCGGCGTTCTGCTCGCCGGCGGCGTTTACCTCGTCGGCATGAAGCTGCGCAGGCCCGCTCAGCCCTCGTAGACCTCGTCGACCAGCCCGAGCCCACCGTCGATCACGCCGAACGCCTCGGCCATCTCCGCCTCGTTTATGCACAGCGGCGGGTTGCACATGATGCCGCTCCCCTGCGTCAGCGTGAAGAGCCCGTTGTCGCGGAAGAACCTGCCGACCTTGGGCATCACCGGGTGGGCGCCGTTGTACGGCACGAGCAGCTCGTTCCTGGCGTTCTTGCGCAGCTCGATGAGGCCGAAGAGCCCGATGTTGCGGTGCGTCCGCACGCACCGGTGCCTGGCGGCCAGGCGCGTCATGTGCCCGCGCATCACCTCGCCCATCCGCACCGCGTTCTCCACCAGTTTCTCGTCGATGAGCACCTCGATCGCCGCCTCGGCGGCGGCGAGGCACATCGGGTGGGCGTTGTACGTCAAGCCACCCCAGAACACGTTCTCGCGGAAGTGGTTGGCGATGCGGTCGCTCACCGCCATCACCCCTAGCGGCATGTACGAGCTGGTGAGCCCCTTGGCCATGGTGACGATGTCGGGCACGATCCCCCCGTGCTCGAAGGCGAACAGCTTGCCCGTGCGGCCCCAGCCGCACATCACCTCGTCGCAGATGAGCAGGATGCCGTGCCTGTCCAGCAGCGCCTTGAGCCCTTGCAGGTACCCCTCTGGCGGCGGCAGGATGCCGTTGGTTCCCGTCACCGTCTCGATGATCATCGCGGCGATGTTCTTGGGGCCCTCGTACTGGATGACCTCTTCAAGGTACCGCAGGTTGTTGGCGACGACCTCCGCGTCGTTGCCGCCGAAGGAGTAGCTGTACGGCTGCGGGTCCATCACGCGCACGACGCCGTTCATGCCCGGCTCGTTGGGCCAGCGGCGCGGGTCGCCGGTGAGCGAGATCGCCCCGTGCGTGGCGCCGTGGTAGCTGCGGTACCGCGCGATGATCTTGTGCCGCCCGGTGAAGAGCCGGGCCGCCTTGATCGCGTTCTCGTTCGCCTCCGCGCCGCCGAGGGTGTAGAAGAACGTGTTGAGGTCCCCGGGCACCAGTTCCGCCAGGCGCTTGGAGAGCCGCGCCCGCACCTCGGTGGCCATGCCCGGGTAGGCGTACAGCAGCGTCGCGGCCTGATCCTGGATCGCTTTGATCACACGCGGGTGCCCGTGCCCGATGTTCACGCTCATGAGCTGGCTGTTGAAGTCCAGCCACCGCTTCCCCTCTGGCGAGTAGAGGTAGACACCCTCCGCCCGCGCGATCGGCAGCGGGTCAACCTTCCCGGTCGCCGACCACGAAAAGAGCGAGTGCTTCAGGCAGAGGTCGACCATTTCCTGCGAGTTCATGCAAGGCTCCACGTCACTTGAGATTCAAAGGGTGCCACAGACTCCTCCGGCTCCGGGGAGGAGTCTGTGCTTCGGGGGCGGGGGCAGGGGGTCGGCATCGGGCAGCAACCACCGCACAGACTTCCCGTCAAAGCCCGGGGAGTCTGTGGCACCCAGACAGTGGTGCCGTCTTGTCCGTTCAGCTCATCCACGTCGCGTCCTTCTGCACGGCCCACTTGCTGGTCACCTTGCGCTGGCGCGTCCAGAAGCGGTAGCCGTCCCACCCCGTGATGTTGCCGTGCCCAAAGAGCGAGTCGTTCCACCCGCCGAACCCGAACGGCTCGCGCGGAACAGGAACGCCGACGTTCACGCCGCACATGCCGGCGTCAACACGGGCGATCACCCGGCGCGCAACGTCGCCGCTGGTGGTATAGACGCACGAGGCGTTCCCGTACGGGCTCGCGTTCTCGATCTCGATCGCCTGCTCCAGCGTGCCGACGCGCACAACCGAGAGCACCGGGCCGAAGATCTCCTCGGTCGCTGCCGGCATGTCCATGGTGACACCGTCAAGGATCGTCGGGCCGACCCAGTACCCTCCAATGACGCCCTCGGCGCTGCGCCCGTCGAGCACCACCTTGGCGCCCTGCTTTTCCGCCTGGTCGATGTACCCGCGGATCCGCTCGAGGCTCGCGGCGCTGGTGATCGGCCCCAGGTCCTTGCCCGCCACGATCTTGGCCGCCTTCTCCCGCACGCTCTTGAGGATGTGGTCAACCTCGCCGACGGCGATCAGCACCGACGCGGCCATGCAACGCTGGCCGGCGCACCCGACAAACGACGCCACCACGTTCTCCGCCGTGAGCTCAGGGTCGGCATCCGGAACGACCAGCAGGTGGTTCTTCGCCCCGCCGAGGCACAACGCTCGCTTGCCCTGCATCGACGCCCGCCCGTACACCGCCTTGCCCACACGCGTCGAGCCGACAAACCCAAACGCCTTCACGCCCGGGTGATCGCACAACGCCTCGACGACCTCTCGCCCCCCCTGCACCAGGCTGAAGACGCCCTTGGGCAGGCCCGATTCGCTCAGCAGCTGCGCCAGCCGAAGCGACGACAGCGGCACCTGCTCGCTCGGCTTGAGGATGAACGCGTTGCCCCCCATCAGCGCCTGCGGCAGCATCCACAGCGGGACCATCAGCGGGAAGTTGAACGGCGTAACGCCCGCGACCACACCCAGCGGTTCGTACACCACCTCGCACGACACGCCACGGCTCACCTCAAGCTGGTTGCCGGCGGCAAGGTTGGGGAGTGAGCAGCCGTACTCGACGCACTCGATGCCCTTCTCAACCTCGGCCTTGGCTTCTCCGAAGACCTTGCCGTTCTCGTGGCAGACCAGCCACGCGAGCTCGTCGATGTTGGTCAGCATCAGCTCGCGCAGCTTGTAGAGCACCTGCGCCCGCTCCCGCATCGGCCAGCCGCGCCATTCGGCGACCGCGGCCGATGCGGCCTTCACCGCGGCGACCACGTCGTCGGCCCCGCTCATCGTCACGGTGCTCATCGCCTTGCCGTGGCGCGGGTTGATCACGTCCATGCGATGGGTCGACGTCAACGGGTCGCGCCACTCACCGCCGATGAAGTTGCGGGCGGGTGCGAACGAGGTCAGGTCGTAGTTCTTGGCTGAGAATGGAGGGATCATGAGGTGCTCATCGGGCGTGGGAGGTTTAAGTTGAAGAGGGCAGCTTGCGCTGGACGCCGCGCGGCTCCGCGGCTTTGTTGCGAAGGTCTTGTGCGTACGCGAAGTCGGCATGGCAAGGGCGGTCGATGTACTTGCCCCAGCCCGGCTCGGTGGTGAGCTTGCCGTTCTCCCAGAGCACGCGGCCACGGCTGAGCGTGACGGCGGCGTTACCGGTCACGGTCATGCCCTCGTAGATGTTCGTGTCCACTTTCTGGTGGTGGGTCTTGGCGGAGATCGTGCGCGTCTTGGCGGGGTCCCAGACCACGATGTCGGCGTCGCTGCCGGGGGCGATCGTTCCCTTGCGCGGGTGCACGTTGAAGATCCGGGCGGTGTTGGTGCTGGTGACGGCCACGAACTCACTGGGCGTCAGGCGGCCCGTCCGCACCCCGTGGTGCCAGAGCACGCTCATGCGGTCTTCGATGCCGCCGGTCCCGTTGGGGATCTTCCGGAAATCGCTCACGGCCGCGTTGCCGGCGCCGCCACGCTTCTGCGGCGTGCAGAAGCAGCAGTGGTCAGTCGCGGTCGTCTGCAGGATGCCCCCTTGCAGGCCGCGCCACAGCGCCGCCTGGTGCTCCCTGGAGCGGAACGGTGGCGACATGACGTGCGCTGCGGCCTTGTCCCAATCGGTGTTCTGATAGACAGAGTCATCGATCACCAGGTGCTGCGCGAGCACCTCGCCGAACACGCGCTGCCCCTCGCTCTTGGCCCGCGCGATCGCGTCCATGGCATTGCTGCACGAGGTATGCACTACATAGAGCGGCACACCCAGCACCTCGGCGATCCGGATCGCCCGGTTCGCGGCCTCGGCTTCAACCTCTGGCGGGCGTGAGAGCGGGTGCCCCTCCGGGCCAGTGATCCCTTTGTCGAACACCTCCTGCTGGAGGCGGAAGACCAACTCGCCGTTCTCCGCGTGCACGGTGCACAGCGCCCCGAGCTCCTTCGCACGCATGAAGCTGGAGATCAGCACGCCGTCATCAACCATGATGGCGTTCTTGTACGCCATGAAGTGCTTGAAGCTGTTGACGCCGTGCTCGCGCGTCAGCGTCTCCATGTCGGCCCGCACCGACTCGTCCCACCAGGTCACCGCGACGTGGAACGAGTAGTCCGCTGCCGCCTTGGTCGCCCAGCCGCGCCACTTCTTGTACGCCTCAACCAGCGACTCCTTCGGCGCGGGGATCACAAAGTCGATGATCATCGTCGTGCCGCCGGCCGCCGCCGCGCTGGTGCCGGAGAAGAAGTCCTCCGACGCGACGGTTCCCATGAATGGGAGCTCCATGTGCGTGTGCGGGTCAATGCCGCCGGGGATCACGTATGCGCCGCCGGCGTCGATCGTGCGTGAGCCCGCCGGCGCATCAAGCCCCGTCCCGACCGCGGCGACCTGCTCGCCCACGACCAGAACGTCCGCCCTCCGCTCCCCCTCCGCCGTGACGACTGTTCCACCCTTGATAATGATCGACACGGGCGGTCCTCCTCAATGCTCAACGATCTCGTCGTACGCCTCGGGCCTTCGGTCGCGGTAGAACTGCCACGTCGACCGCGCCGCCTCGATCTGTGCAAAGTCCAGATCAGCAACCAGCAGCTCATCCTTGTCCTCGCTCGCCTGCGCGACGAACTCCCCACGGGGGTTGACGAAGTAGCTGGTGCCGTAGAACTTGCCGATGTTCCACGGCGCCTCGGTGCCGACGCGGTTGATCGCACCCATGAAATACCCGTTGGCAACCGCGTGCGCCGGCTGCTCGATCTTCCACAGGTGCTGGCTGAGCCCGGCGGTCGTCGCCGACGGGTTGAACACAATCTCCGCGCCGTTGAGCCCCAGGCAGCGGGCCCCCTCCGGGAAGTGCCGGTCGTAGCAGATGTAGACACCAACCTTGGCGTACCGCGTCTGGAACACCGGGTAGCCGCCGTTGCCCGGCTTGAAGAAGAACTTCTCGAAGAACCCGGGGTTCACGTGCGGGATGTGCTGCTTGCGGTACTTGCCCAGGTACGAACCGTCGGCGTCGATCACCGCGGCGGTGTTGTAGAGCACCCCGCTCATCTCACGCTCGTAGATCGGCACCACGATGACCATCGAGTGCTTCTTGGCGTACTTGGCCATCAACTCGCACGTCGGCCCGGGCACCTCCTCGGCCGCCTCGTACCAGCGCGTGTCCTGGCTGGGGCAGAAGTACGGGCCGTTGAAGATCTCCTGCAGGCAGAGGATCTGCACGCCCTTCTTGCCCGCCTCGTCGATCAGGGGCAGGTGCTTGTCCACCATCGCCTTCTGTACCTGCGGGATCGGCGTGGTGTTGTCGTTGATCGGGTTGCTGCACTGGATCAGGCCGCAGCGGACAATCTTGCTCATGGTGTTCTCCGCGTGGGGCAGGTTTTTTACCTGTCCCGTTCTCAACACAGCAGGTTGAAAACCTGCTCTACGCGAACGTTAGTGCGCGCCCTTCTTCGGGCGGAGCGGTTTCTTCTGCTCGACCGCCTCGTTCCACGTGGTGGGGGGGAAGCCGTTATCGACCTGCACCATCGAGATGCACTCGGGCACGGGGCAGACGATCTGGCACAGGTTGCAGCCCACGCACTCCGACTCGTCCACCACCGGCACGCGCGTTTCCT
>JAUXUZ010000189.1 GCA_030680655.1 Phycisphaerales bacterium | reverse complement strand
CTGCGCGGTCGCCTTGGAGAGGTCCTGGCCGAGCGCGAGGTCGAAGTGATCGATGACGGTGACGACGTCGGCTGCGACGCGCGAGGCACCGTCGGTTTTGGCGACCTGCTCGTTGGCGAGCGCGCGGCGCTGGTAGTTTGAGAAGTCGGCGAGCACACGCTGGTAGTCACCCTGCGCGTGGCACAGCTGGTCGCGCAGCTTGGCGATCTCTTCGCTGTCGGCCGCGGCGTTCAGTGCGCGGTCCTGCTCGGAGAACTCCTGGTCTGACGGGATGTCGTTGGGGTCGGTGGTCATTTCATCGCCTGGCTCTGTTGGTGCGGCTGGGCCGCGGTTGAGTTTCGTTCGCCGTCGCGGGCGCGGCGGCATCTGATAAGCACTACGCGAACTTTTCCTTCATCTTGCGCCAGAAGCCCTGGCTCTCCGGGAGCACCGTTTCGTTCTCGGTTTTGGCGAACTCGCGGAGCAGCCGCTCCTGCTCGGCGGAGAGCTTCTTGGGGACTTCGACCTTGACGAGCACGATCATGTCGCCGCGTTTGCCGTCGCGCACGCTCGGCATGCCCTGGCCGGACATGCGGAACATGGTGCCAAACTGCGTGCCGCGCGGGACCGTGAGCGTGGCCTTCTTGCCGTCGATCGTCGGCAGGTCAACCTCGCCCCCGAGGGACGCCTTCGAGCAGCTGATAGGGAGTTCAACCACGAGGTGGTCGGCCTCGCGCCGGTAGAACTGGTGCGGCTTGATCCGCACGGCGACGTGCAAGTCGCCGCGGATGCCCTCGCCGCCGCGCGACTCTTCGGGCGCCGGGGGCTCACCCTCGCCGCGGACGCGCACCATCTGCCCCTCGCTGATGCCGGCGGGGATGTGCACGGTGAGCTTGCGGTTCTTGGGCAGGCGGCCCTTGCCGCGGCAGGCGTCGCAGAACTCTTTGATGACCGTGCCGCGACCGCCGCACGACGGGCAGGCGGTGACCATGCGGAACATGCCGCCCATGCCCGACTGCTGCACCTGGCCGCGGCCGTCGCAGGTTGTGCACTTGACGGGCTTGGAACCGGCCTTGGCGCCGCTGCCGGTGCACTTTTCGCACAGGTCCAGGCGCGTGAACTCAACGTCTCGATCGATGCCTGTGAACGCCTCTTCGAGCGTGAGGGCGACCTCGGTCTCAAGGTCGTAACCGCGGGCCGGGCCGCGCTGCCTCCCGCCGCGTCCGCCGCCGAACCCCCCGCCGCCGCCGCCACCGGCGAAGATGTCGTTGAACATCGAGAAGATGTCGTCGACGTTCATGCGGTTGAAGTCGTGCGAGGCGGTCCCCTGGCCGCGGACACCTTCGACGCCGAACTGGTCGTAGCGCTTGCGTTTCTCCGCGTCGCTGAGCACCTCGTAGGCCGCGGCCGCCTCTTTGAAGGCCTTTTCCGCCTCGGCGTCGCCGGGGTTGCGATCAGGGTGGTGCTTCATCGCCAGGCGGCGGTAGGCGCGCTTGATCTCTTCTGCGTCAGCGGTCTTCTGGACGCCGAGAACTTCGTAATAGTCGCGCTGCGCTGCTGCCATAGGAAGTTCACCACAGAGACACAGAGACACAGAGAGCACAGAGAAGAGAGAAACTAGAGCACAAACCGCCTGATGCCGTCCTTTACGACCGGCACGTTAAAATTGATCAGAAGTCCCTTGCGCTTGCCGCTGAGGCGCAGGTACGTGAGGAGCTGGGCCTGAAACAGCGGATGATGCTCCAACACGGCCTTTACCTCTACAACGAGTTCATCGTTGACTAGCACATCAATCCGATACCCGGCATCGAGGCCAACTCCTTTGTAGCTGATCGGAATCGGGACCTCTCGCGTTACCGAGAGGCCACGCTGTGTCAATTCATGGCAAAGACAGAGAACATACGCCGATTCAAGCAAGCCAGGTCCTAGCGCCTTGTGCACCTCAATCGCCGCACCAATGACGGCTTCGGTAAGCGGGTCGCGCTGTGCCTCTAGTCCCTGCAATCTGCTTTTCTCTGTGCTCTCTGTGTCTCTGTGGTGAACCTGCCTTACTTCGTCGCGCCGACGGTCGACCTGGAGTCGTCCTTCAGCTCGGAGATCATGACCTTGGTCGTGAGCATGAGCCCTGCGACCGATGCGGCGTTGACGATCGCGGTCTTGGGGACCAGGGCCGCGTCGATGATGCCGGCCTTG
>JAUXUZ010000182.1 GCA_030680655.1 Phycisphaerales bacterium | reverse complement strand
CGAGCGCCCCCTCGATCTGCGCCGCCGCGGCCCCGTGCCGCTTGAACGCGCCGACAAACTGCCGCAGCCCCTCCGGGCCAGGCAACTTCCCGATCGCTCCCGCCGCCCCCGGTTCACCAGCGAGCGCCGAGACGACCCGCTGGCACGTCACACGGAGCACATCCAACTCCCGCGCGAGCCCGCTGGCGTGGCGCGTGTGCTCGGGCAGCCCCGCGATCAACTCGCCAAGTTCGGCGCGCAGCCGGTCCCACACCCGCTGGGCCTCCGCCCATTCGGCCGTGCTCAGCGGGCGCGGCCCGAAAGTCTCCAGAATGGACGATGCGCCGCTCAAGACCCGGACGGTACCTCCTTCAGGGCCTGGAAATCGAGGCGTCTGGCCTCCAGAACGAGGTTTCTCGGTCTCAACGCGGGATGGCGTGCCTGGCTTCATGGAAAAAACCCCTATTCGGTGGCAAAGTGGATCCGCGGCCACTGAGTCTGCGGAGAAATGAATCGATCATGAGACTTGCACTCAGTACAGTTCTGAGTATAGTATAGGATCGTACCGTCCAGTCGTGGAATTCACACTTTGCAGGAGCCGGTCATGAAATCGAACCTCGTCAGTGTCGCCGCCGTCGCGTTGCTCGCCGGCTGTGCGTGGGCCGTTGAACCGATGGGCAGCGAGATGGTCCCGCCCCTCCCCGGCGGGCTCAGCACCGTCGGGTACGGCGTCAACTCCGCAGGCATGGTCGTCGGCCAAGCCGACAACTTCAGCGGACAGCTCGTGGGCTTTGTCTACGCCGCCGGCGTGACCGAGGAGCTCCCTTCACTCCCCGGCGCCGGGAGCGCACAGGCACAGGGCATCAACGACAACGGCGTCATCGTCGGCCTCTGCTACAACAACAACGGTGTCTCCCGCGCCGTCAAGTGGACGAAAGTCGCCGGCACCTGGACGATCACCGACCTGGGCACCCTCCGCGCCGACGGCACCGGCTTCGGCGTGGCCCAGCGCGTCAACAACGCCGGCGCCATCGTCGGCTACAGCACGCGCGAGGGTGGCAACTCCTACCACGGCACCATCTGGCACCCCGACGGCTCAACCACCGACGTGGGCACGCTGAACTTCGCCGGCAACTTCGCCTACTCGCAGCTGCTGGGCATCAATCAGGCCGGGGCCGTCAGCGGCTACGCATACGCCACGCTCCAGGGCCCCGAGCACGGGATGTACGTGCCGACCAACGGTCGCAGCGAGGACATCACCCCCCCGGGCCAGTTCGGGCTCGCGCAGTGGCACCAGGTCAACGACAACGGGCTGCTCGGCGGCTACGTCGCCGGGTCGAGCACCGGCGGCGAATTCCGCCCGGCCGTCTACTCGGAGACGGACGGGATCGTCCTTGCGCCGATGCTCGAGGGGCTCGACGGAGGCTACGGCTACGACCTGAGCAACGGGCGCGTGCTCGTCGGCGTGATGTTCCACCTCGAGCCCGACCCGTCGCTGAGCGTCTTCCGCGCGTTCAAGTACGCCGGCGGCCAGACGGTGGACCTCAACAGCGTCGCGATCGGGCTCACCGGCACGATGTTCGAGGCCCGCACCGTCACCAGCAACGGCCTCATCGTCGGCACCGCCGACTCGGGCCTGGGCGTCACCGAGGCCGTCCTGCTCTACCCCATGCCCCCCGCCTGCGCCGCCGATATCGGCTCCACCGGCGGCGAGCCGGGCGCCGACGGCCTGCTGGACAACAACGACTTTGTCGTCTTCATCGACTGGTTCTTCGCGCAGGACAGCCGCGCCGACATCGGCGCTACCGGCGGCGTGCCGGGGCACGACAACGCCTTTGACAACAACGACTTCATCGTCTTCATCGACCAGTTCTTCGGCGGCTGCATCTGAGCAGCGCAGCACCGCACACACCCTTACCGCCTCCGACGGCGCGCCGCGCTCCGGGGGCGGTTTCGTTTCCGCCACGCCCGAGTCATGACAACGACACGGCCCGGCGTCTGCACGCCGGGCCGTGTCGTTGTTCAAGGGCTCTTCGATCATCGACGCAGGCTCAACACCCCGCGAAGAAGCGATCAATGAAGACGATGAAGTCGTTGTTGTCCCACTGGGCGTCCGCCCCGGCGACGCCCCCCTGCCGGCCAAGGTCTGCAGAGTTTGACAGCGAGAAGAAGAGGTCAACAAACGCGATGAAGTCGTTGTTGTTCAGCGTGCCGTCGGACGCGTGCACGCCACCCTGCGAGCCCAGGTCGGCGATGCACGCGCTGCTGCACCCGCCGCGCGGGCAGAACGGCACGATGCGGGCGACGTCGGAGCGGGCGGCGACGCCCGTGCCGCTGGCACCGGCGACCTCCCACTGCAGATAGACGGGCTGGTTGGGCTGGTACTTGTCGAAAGAGACGTCAAGGCGCACCGTCGCTGTCCCGGCCGCCGAGACCGTGACCGGGTTCAGCGTCTCGCCGCCGGTCACCGCGCCGCCGGGCGCAGGCGCGGTGGTCGACACGCGCAGCGTCGCCAGACGCCCCGCCGTCGAGTTGCCAAGGCCCACGCGGCAATCGGTCGAGCCGATCACCGGCGGGTCGGTCGCGATCACCAGCGGCACGACCGTCGAACCGCTGGGAGGCGAGCCGCCACCCAGCGCCGTGGGGCTGATCTCGCTCCGCAGCGTCCACAGACGCGGCTTGTCAAACGGGAACGTCGACGACGCGACGCGCGCGTCGGTCAGGCCGTTGCGGAGGAAGTCGGCCAGCTGCACAAGCTGCGTGGGGTTGACGTTGATGTTCTGCGCAACCGGGTCGAGGTTGTCGGTGAACTGTGGCGCGGCCCCGGGGATTCGCGCATAGAACCGGATGGTGTCCTCGATCGTCGTGATCTGGCCGTTGTGGAAGAACGAGTTCTTGAGCCCGATGTTCCGCAGCGAGGGCGTCTTAAACCGGCCGCGGTCATTGATGTTCCCCGTCACCCCCTGGCGGCCGATGTCCTCGGCCACCGGGCGCAGGCCGATGTTGTGGAACGCGTTGTCTGAGAACGTGCTCCCGCCGTGGCAGGCGTTGCAGTGCGCAGCCGCCCCGGTAAAGACGTTCAGCCCCTGCACCTGCTGGGCCGTCAGCGCGTTGTTCTGGCCCCCGGCGAAGGCGTCCCACGGGGTCTGGTTCGGGACCAGCGTGCGTTCGTACGTGGCGATGGCCATCGCGATGCGCTCGGCGGTGACCACGCCGCTGCCGAAAGCCCGCAGGAAGAGCCCGGGGTAGCTCGGGTTGTCCGCCAGCGCCGCGCTGACATCCGCCGGCACCTGGTCAACCAGCGCAAGCGGCTTGACCACCTGGATCTTCGCGGTGATCTGCGCCCAGGTGCGCCCGTCGTGGGCCATCTCGGCGGCGTTGACGGGCGGGGCGACCGCCTGCGCTTCCAGCGCTGCGCCGTTTGCGAGCACCGTCAGGCCGGACGTCGGGCTGACAAACGACGGGCCGGCACGCCCATCCCAGAAGTTCTGCGTGAAGTACGCGCCCATAAACGCGCTGGGCGCTGTGCGCGTGGTCACCTGCGAGGCGAACGCAAAGCCGGAGACACTCTTGTAGTTGTTGGATGCGTCAGCGCCGATGACGCCCGGAGAAGCGAAGATGTCGTCGGCGCTAGGGGCGAGCGCATCGGGTCCGCGGTTGAGCCCGCGCCGGTTGTCGCCGCCGCCGGCGCTTGGCGTGTGGCACGTGCCGCACGACACCGTGCCGCTGGAGGAGAGCTGCTCATCCCAGTAGAGGATCTTGCCCAGCACCCGCTTGTTCTCGGTGATCGGGTTCCCCGCGGGCACCGGCGGGTTGCCCAGCGGCGGCGGCGGGCCTGGCTGAGCGAACGCGGGGAGCGCAAGGGTGAGCAACGATGCGGCAGCGAACAGGCTCTTCATTTGGTGTTTCCTGATGCTTGAATCGTGGCGAGACTCGATCGCCAAGCGGCCCACAAGTGAACGAAGGGGCAAACAAAGTGAGGAGCAAACGAACGGGCGTCCACACTCACGGATTGACGGGAGGGCGCGGGGGCATCGGCGGGCGTGCGGGCCCGCCCTTCGGCGCGGGGGGCGTCCCCTCGTCCATGTCGTCGTTCATCGGACGGTCGCGATCGATGCGGCGGTCACGCGGACCGCCGTCACGACCTTCTCCGCGCCCCGGCATCGCCCGCGGGTCACGTGGCTGCGGCCGCTCATCACGGTTCATCTCGCCACCGCGCGGGCCGCGTGGGCCGCGTGGGCCCCGATCAAGCTGACCTTCGCCACCGCGCATCTGCTCCCCACCGCGCATCTTCTCTCCACCGCGCATCTGCTCCCCACGGCGCGGCCCACCCTGGCGCTCGTCGCGCCGCCCACGCTGCATCTGGTCCGGAGCACGATCCATCCCGCCCGGGCCGGGCCCGCGCTTGCCCATCTGGTCCATCGGGAATCCACCCGCGCGACCGCCCTGCCCCCCATCGCGCCCACCGGGCCCGCGCTGCACCTGGCCCGGTCCACCGCCCGGACCGCCCTGACGCATGCGATCCATCTGGCCCATCGGGCCCATGCCACCCATACGGCCCATCGCTCCCTGGCGGTGATCCCCACCCATCACTTTGGCCGGACCGTGCATCGGGCCCTGACGCTGGGCGCGGCCCATCCCAGGACCAGCGAACTGGCGCGGCCCCTGACCGCCGCGCTCCATGCGCATCGGCCCGCCGTGCTGCTCGGGCTGGTTGTTGGCGCACCCTTGCAACAGGCCGGCGATCGAAACGAGGGCAGCGAACGTGAGTCGGTTCATACGGTTGCTCCAGTCTGAAGCCGGCGAAGGGCCGGCGTGACGGGAACAGTTGGCCCAGACCCGGCGCCGGGGGACACGTCTCTCAATAATCGCGTTCGAGCCCTTTCCCACCGTGCGCGTCCCCCAGCCACCGCCCACCGACAACAACCACGGAGGTTCCGCCTTGAGCACCCCGCCGACCAACAACCCCCAGGCGACGCCCACCCGCTTCGATCACAGCGGGCGCGAGGTGTTCGAGATCCTCGCCCGCGAGCACGCCGACATGCTCACCGCCTACCTCCGCAGCCTCATCGGCGCCGACTCATCGGTCGACGACATCTTCCAGCAGGCGATGCTCGTCGCCTGGCGGCGTCTGGGCGACTACGACCGCTCGCGCCCGTTCGGACCGTGGCTCCGCGGCATCGCCCAGCGCCTGGTGATGGAGCACCATCGCAAGGGCAAGTCACGGCCAACAACCACCGACCCCGCCATCCTCGCCCAGCTAGACGTCAGATTCGAACAGGTCAACCGCGTGCCGGGCGACACGTTCCGCGAGCGCGCCGACCGCATGGTCGAGTGCATGGCCAAGCTGCCCGAGGTCATGCGCCAGGCCCTCGAGCTTGTCTACGCGCGCGGCCTGCTCATCATCGCAGCCGCCGAGTCGATGGGCGCCAGCGAAGAGGCCACCAAAAAGAGAGTCCAGCGCGGCCGCCAGCTGCTGGCCCAGTGCATCCGCTCAGGGGAGATTGACAGTGAATAGCCCGGCCCTCGACAACACACCGATCTCGCCGCCGCCCGAGCACGCCGAGCCCGCAAGGGCCGCCGACGAGCTACTCAGCCACGGCCTGCTCACCTTCCTCAACCACGACACCCAGGCCGAGACCGATCGGCGCATGCGCGCCGTCATGCGCCGCATCTCCGACGAGTCACCGTTGCACGCCCCCGGGCGAGCCGCGCGCCTGGTCTTCCCGCACGCCCGCCGCTGGGTCGCCCTCGCCGCCTGCTTCGTCATCGCCGCGAGCCTGGTCTACTTAGGTCTCCCAGCCGGCAGCACCGCCCAGGCGATGGTCCAGGCCTCCGCCGCCACCCTCCGCGAGCCCGGCGAGCGGCGCTTTGAGATCCGTGTTCAGCCGCGCGGCACCAAGCAACTCGGCGAGTCCCCTATCGGCACTCTCGACACCAGCGGCGGCGAGCTGATGGTCCTTCGGATGCAGCCGGAGGAGGGCGTCTGGGTCACCTTCGGACGCGACCCCAGGGGCGCCTGGCTGGTCCACCCCGACGGGCACATGGAACGCAACCCGCCGCAGGGCGCGGGCGTGCCGCGCCTGGGCATGGTGGGCGATCAACCCGTCCTCCCCGAGAGCCTCGACCGCGTGCTCGACGAGCTCGCCTACTCCTACACGCTCGTGCAGACCTCCAAGAAGAGCGCCGACGGCGCAGCGACCATCGAGCACATCGTCGGCACGCGCCGTGCCGACCGAGCCCCGGGCGTGCCGCGCATCGAGGTCTGGATCGATGCCAACAACAAGTCCCTGAAGAAAGTGGCCATGTTCTTCCCCGAGCCGCCCCGCGGCATGGGCCCCGGCCGCGGCCCCGGCGGACCCGGCGCCGACGGACCAGACGGCCCACGCGGTGACCGTGGCCGCCGCCCACCGCCCGATGGGTTCCGCGGCGACGACCGCGGCGA
>JAUXUZ010000171.1 GCA_030680655.1 Phycisphaerales bacterium | reverse complement strand
CGAACATGTGCATCGCGGCAAGCCGCCCCTGCTCCATGCTCGTGCTCGCAAGCGCGGGAAAGCCGATCACGTCACCCACCGCGTAGATGTGGTCCCGCTTGGTCTTGTAGCACGCATCCACCGCGATCCGGCCGCGGTTGTCGGCGCTCAGCCCTGCGGCCTCTAGGTTGAGCCCCGCGGTGCTCCCCTGGCGTCCGACGCAGTAGAGCAGGGTGTCCGCCACGATCGTCTTGCCGCTCTCCAGGGTGGCCTCGGCCATTTTCCCGTCGGTCGACCGGGCGCCCTTTGGGGCCTCGATCGCCTTCATGCTCACCACCTTCTCAGCCATCCGCAGCGTGATGCCCATCTGGCGCATGTGGTACTGCAACGCCTCACTGATCTCGGTGTCGATAAACTCCAGCAGCCGCGGCCTCCCCTCGACCAGCGTCACGCGCACGCCGAGCATCGCGAGCATGCTGGCGTACTCCGTGCCGATCACGCCGCCGCCAACGACGATCATGCTCCGCGGCAGCGTCGGCAGCTTCAGCACCTCGTCGCTCGTGAGCAGCGTGGCGTTGTCGAACGCGACATTGGGCGGCCGTGACGGCACCGTCCCGACGCCGATGACGAAGTACTCGGCCTGCACGGTCTCGGTGCCCGCGCGTCCCTCTACCCGCACTGTCTTGGCGTCAACAAACGACGCGGTGCCGGTCATGATCTCGACGCCGTTGCTGAGCAGTTGCGAACGCAGGATGCTCACCTCGGCGCCGATGACGCGGTGGCACTGGCCCATCAACTGCTGCAGTTCGGCTTCGGCGTTGACGGTGAGCGTCGCGCCGCTGCTGCTGGAGCAAGTCGCTGTCAGTACCTGGCGGGCGACCGTGACCGCGAGCACCGCCTCGCGCAGCGCCTTGCTGGGGATCGTCCCGGTGTTGATCGCGGCTCCGCCGACCACGTCCATCTTCTCGATCACCACGACCGACTTGCCGAGCTTCGCCGCGGCAATCGCCGCCTTTGAGCCGCCGGGTCCCGAGCCGATCACACAGAGGTCGTAGGTTCGCATATGGAGAGTTCGCTGGAGAAATGGAGATCGCCCCAATGCGGGATGATCGGGTGAGAAGAGCAGAAGGGAACTGGCAGGCTATCGGCATAGAGGAACACCAGACTGAAACGCCTTGCAATTCGTCGAGCCTCCGCTCCAACGCCGCCTGCTGATAGAGGGTGTAGAACCGGCCGCTCCATGCACGATGCCAGTTGCAGAAGAACGGGCCAGGACGGTTTGGAGGAGGGCACCTAACATCTCCCTATGACCAGTCCCCCGGCCGACCTCGCTACGCCCAGCCGCAGCGCCAAATTGCGCGATGTCTTGGCTCAGTTCTGGGGGTTCGACACGCTCCGCCCGTTGCAGGCAGAGTCGATCGCCGCGACGCTCGCGGGCCGCGACTCGCTCACCGTCCTGCCCACCGGTGGCGGCAAGAGCCTCTGTTACCAAGTTCCCCCCTTGGTCACCGGTCGCCTCACACTCGTCATCTCACCGCTCATCTCGCTCATGCAAGACCAGGTCGCCGGGCTCCGGCTCGCAGGCGTCCCCGCGGCCGCGATGTTCGGAAAAATGGACATCGACGAGTTCAACGAGGTCCGCAACCGCGTCGCCTCTGGCGAGCTCAAGATCCTCTTCGTCGCCCCCGAGCGTCTCTTCTCGCCGTCGTTCATGGCGTTTGTCGTCAAGGCCAACCCCGCCCACATCGCCATCGATGAAGCCCACTGCATCAGCCAGTGGGGCCACGACTTCCGCCCCGAATACCGCCGCCTCCGCGAGCTGCGCGATGTTCTGCCCGGCGTGACCATCGGGGCGTACACCGCCACCGCCACCCCGCGCGTGCGTGAGGACATCGTCGACCAGCTCGGCCTCCGTGACCCCGAGGTCCTCGTCGGCAACTTCGACCGCCCCAACCTCACTTACCGCATCCTTCCCCGTGTGGATGTGGTGAAGCAGACCCGCGACGCCATCGCGCGTCACGGCCCCGACAACGCGGCGATCGTCTACTGTCTCTCACGCAAGGACACCGAAGCTCTTGCCGGTGCACTCGCCGACAAGGGCATCAACGCCTCCGCCTACCACGCCGGCATGACGCCCAAGGCCCGCGCCAAGGTCAGCGACGACTTCAAGAGCGAGCGCCTCTCGGTTGTCGTAGCCACCGTCGCCTTCGGCATGGGCATCGACCGGGGCGATGTCCGCATCGTCGTCCATGCCGCCATGCCCAAGTCCGTCGAGGGATACCAGCAGGAAACCGGGCGCGCAGGGCGCGACGGCCTCCCCGCCGAGTGCCTCCTGCTCTACTCAAACGCCGACGTCGTCCGCCTCCGCGGCCTGATGGACCGCAGCGCAAGCGAGAGCGAAACCCCCGTCAGCCCCGAGTACGTCGAGGCCCAGCGCCTCCTGCTGGAGCAGATGCAGAACCTCGCCAGCGGCAGCCGCTGCCGGCACAAATCCCTCTGCGCCTACTTCGGCCAGGAGTACGAAGCCCCCGGGGGCGAGGGCGTAGAGGGCTGCGGCGCGTGCGACGTCTGCCTTAAGGAACTCGAAGAAGTCGAAGGCGGCCACGAGATCGCACGCAAGATCGTCTCCTGCGTCGCCCGTATCAACCAGAGCGGCTACGGGCGCGCAACCTCCTTCGGTGCACGCCACCTTGTGCAGGTCCTCCGCGGCTCGATGGCCGCCACCGTCGTCTCCCGCGGCCACGACAAGCTCAGCACCTTCGGCCTCCTCCGGGAGATCAACGAAGACAGCCTCAACGCCTACGTCAACCAGCTCATCGACGCCGGCGCACTCGCCCGCAGCACCGGCGAGTACGCAACCGTTGAGCTCGGCCCTCAGGCCGCCGCGGTGATGAAGAGCCAGATCACCGCCCGTCTCGTCGAGCCCAAGGAGGGCCTCGTCGCCGAGGGCGCAGGCGCACGCAAGCGCAAGTCGGGCAGTGGGGGAGCAGCCGACACCCGCCCGCTCTCGCGCACCGAGTCGGAGCTCTTCGACATCCTCCGCGAGCTCCGCAAGCGCCTCGCCGAAGAGCGCCGCGTGCAGCCCTACATGATCGCCTCCGACGTGGTGCTCGAAGACCTCTGCCGCGTCCGCCCCACCAGCATCGCCGGCCTTACCGGCGTCCGCGGCATCGCCCGCCAGAAGGCCCAGGACCTCGGCCAACCCGTCGTCGCCGCCATCGCCGAGTTCTGCAAGGCACGCGAGATCCCCGCCAACCTCACCGCCACGCGCGACAACAGCCACGACGACGCCGCCCCACGCATCACCGCCGGCGCTGCGGCCGCTTTCCCCCTCTTCCGC
>JAUXUZ010000168.1 GCA_030680655.1 Phycisphaerales bacterium | reverse complement strand
GGCGTGGCCCACGACTTCAACAACCTGCTCACCGCCGTGACTGGACAATGCGCTGTCGCCCGCAGCGTGCTGAACGCCGGCGGCAACCCGGAAACGAACCTGCTGGCAATCGAGCAGGCCGCGCGCAGCGGCGCTGAACTCACCCAGGACCTCCTCGCGTTCGGACGCAGGCAGGTCCTGGCGACCCGCGTGGTCAGCATCGACGAGATGGTCGCCGGCGTCCGCCGTCTGCTGGAACGCACGCTCGGTGAAGCCGTGAGCCTGAAGATCGAAACACCGCGCGGCGTCTGGCCCGTCAAGGTCGACCCCGCCCGCATCGAGCAGGTGCTGATGAACCTGGTGATCAACGCCCGCGATGCCATCCCCGGCGGCGCGGCACCCAGGTCCGGTTCCAAGGGGAATGTCGTCATCGAGGCCGCCAACACCGCTCTCAAAGAAGTTGACACCGCCGGCCGGCCCGGCGTCACGCCCGGCTCGTACGTGTGCATCTCCGTCAGCGACAACGGCGTCGGCATGAGCAAGGAGGTGCTCGCGAGGCTCTTCGAGCCGTTCTTCACCACCAAGGAACAGGGCAAGGGCACAGGGCTCGGGCTCGCCACCAGCTTCGGCATCGTCAAGCAGCACGGCGGGCACATCGAGGCCTACAGCGAAGAGGGCCGCGGCACGACCTTCCGCGTCTACCTCCCCGCGGCCGTCGGCGCCACCGCAGACCCGATCCCCGTCGCCCCCGTCGCGCAGGTCCAGCGCGGGAGCGAGCGCATCCTGCTCGTTGACGACCACCCCGGCGCTCGCGCCGCCGTCGCGGGCATGCTCGCCTCGCTCGGCTACAGCGTCGTCGAAGCCGGCTCCTTCGCCGAGGCCGAACGCGCCGCTCGCGCCGAGGGAGCGGCGCTCGACCTGCTCTTGAGCGACGTCGTTCTCCCCGACGGCGACGGGCCTCAGCTCGCCGAGCGCATCGCCGATGCCTGCCCCACGGCCGCCGTCCTCTTTATCAGCGGCTACACCGCAAACGCGGTCGTCACCAGCGGTGAGCTTGACCCGAGCGTCAACTTCCTCTCAAAGCCCTTCTCGCTGGCGGACCTCGCAGCAAAGGTGCGGTCGGTCATTGAGCGGCGACGGTCACGCTGAGCCCCCTTGGGCCTCACGCCCGCTCACCCTTCACTGTCAACCGCACCGGGTGCCCAAGCCACGCGTTGGTCCCGTCCGCAGCCGGGTAGCGCTGCGCGTGCATCGCGGCGGCGTCGGCCGCCGTCTTGTCCGCCCCGCTCCAGCCGCCGTCGATGTCGGGGAAATCGCGTGTGCAATTGGCGCACTTGTCGGCGTTGGCGAACCGGATGGGGCACCAGAAGCTCTCGATGTTCCGCAGCATCTCGCTGCCCAGGCTCCACACGCCTGTCATCCAGTCGCAGTAAAGGCACCAGATCAGGTCGTGCCCCACAAGACCCGACACTTTGTGCCGGCTGATGTTCACCCACTCGCCCGAGCGGTACCGCGGCAACCGCACCAGCACAACCAGCACCGGGTAGACCCAGTACTCAGCGAACCGCACCACGCTAAACAGCGGCACCGCCCAGAGCATCCACAGCAGCGCGGCGTGGTTGCGTGCGCGCCCCGCCACGCCCGCCCGGTCACCCTTGCCAAGGTTCCTGCCGATCACGTCGATCAGACGCGGGCCGCGCATCGCCGCCGGGTTGCACCGCTCGTGCACGAAGCACCAGATGTACAGCGCCACAATCTGCCCAGCCGTCGCGCCGGCGATGCACGCCAGGATCGTCCAACCGCTCCGCCCGTTCGCCGCGGCGAAGACCCAGGCTGCCACCGGCGGCACAAGCGTGAACCAGGCCACCACCACGTCCAGCATCGGTGCCTTTGAGATCACCTCGCGCACCCGCTCGCCCGCCCGGCCCAGCAGCAGCAGCAGGTGAACCGCCCCCGCCGACGCCAGCACGAAAAGGCACGACTCAAGAAACGCCGCGGCCGCCGGGTGGAGTGATGAAAGCATGCCGCGAGCGTAGCAAACCGCCCCCTGCCGGCCCATGATTCACCGCACCCACAACCGTCCGCCGGGGCCGCCGCCAATGCCGATCAACAAGTACCTCATCCCCGCCTTC
>JAUXUZ010000167.1 GCA_030680655.1 Phycisphaerales bacterium | reverse complement strand
CTGCGGCTGAAGGGCTACACGGTGCAGTCGGCCCACACCGGCCCCGAGGGACTCAGGATCGCGCAGGAGTGGCGGCCGGACATCGCGCTGCTGGACATCGGCCTGCCCGACATGGACGGCTATGAGATCGCGCGGCGGTTGCGGTCGGAAAGTGTGTTCGCGGTAGCGGCGGCGGGCGAGGGTGTGGCTGGGACCGGCGGGGCGGGGGCCCGGATGAAGCTGATCGCCATCACCGGCTACGGGCGGGAAGACGACATCACCCTGGCGCTGGATGCAGGGTTTGATGCCCACATGACCAAGCCGGTCGATTTCGACGAACTGGAGAAGCAGATGAACGTGCCGGCGGCGGCGGGAGCCTGATCGAGGACGGATGCGCCCATGCCCAACTCCCGTTCCCGCAACCCGACGCCTGCCCCCGCACGCGCCCCCGCCCGGATCCGCGTGCTGTGCGTTGACGACAGCCGCGACATCACCGAACAGCTTGGGCAGTGCATCGCGATGCAGCCGGATATGGAGAGCGTGGGTTCTTTGAGCTCCGCGAACAACCTGCGGGCTGAGTTGGAGAAGCTTCGCCCCGACGTGGTGCTGCTTGATATAGCGATGCCGGGCGTTGATCCGCTTGAGGCCGTGCGCGAACTGACCGACGCCGCTCGCGCGGTGCCTGGGGCAAGCCCCGGCGGGAGTGGATGCGGCGCTGCGCGTGTGATCGTCTTCAGCGGGAGCGGCGACAAGAAAGCCGTGGTCAGCGCTGCGGATGCCGGCGCCTGGGGCTTTGTGTGCAAGGATGCCGAGATCCCGGTGATCCTCGGGGCGATCCGCGAGGTGGCGTGCGGGAAGGTTGCGTTTGGGCGGTGGCTTTAGAGCGGAGGTGAAGTGGGGTGACGGCGGAAGCCGGCGGGCCGTTTGCTCACCGAGAACTTACATATCGTTGATCAACAGACGTGCGCAGAGGCGGAGAACCCGCTGGCGCGGGCGCTGGGGATAACGAGATCGTCGCCCCGGGCTACCATACCGCTCTCATAGCGCAGGATGAGACAGAACGCAACACCAGCGTGCGCGGCTCCCATCTCGCGGAGCCCCATGGCCGGTTCTGCCCCAGTTCGACCCTCTTGGTAAAAACTGAAATCAGCCGGAATGGACACGCCTTCAGCATCAACTCGCGCACTGGCCGGTCGGTTGTTGGTGTTAAGCCAGACCGAGTCGACCCCTCACGCGAACGCGGCGGTGCTGGTCAGTGACCGGCTGCGGGTTTCACTGACGCGGTTTGCCGGCGCCGAAGGGTTCGCATCGCTGCAGCGCCGGGCGCTTGCCCGGGCCAGGATGGAAGTCTCTGCGCTGCAAGGGGTGACGATCGGCGCGGACGGTCGTCTGGAGGGGTTTGATCGACTGGACGCTGGGGCGGGCGATCGCAAGAGTGGTGAAGGGGAGAAGGCGGCGGTTGCGGTCACCGCGCACCTGCTGGGTCTGTTTGTCACCTTCATCGGCGAGCCCCTCACGCTGAGGCTGTTGCATGAGGCGTGGCCTGAACTTTCGGATGGTGGATCGCATTCAAAGATCGAGGTAACGGAATGAGCACCAAAGGCCATGACCATGGAAGAGTTCACGGCACGAAGCGTGTGACCATCCGGAAACTGCCCACCGGCGTGGCGGGGTTGGACGAGATTCTCGGCGGCGGTCTGCCCGAGTACTCCTTCAACATCATCGCCGGCGCGCCCGGGTGCGGCAAGACCACGCTGGCGCACCAGATCATGTTCGCCAACGCCACGCCGGAGCGCCCCGCGCTCTACTTCACCGTGCTGGGCGAGCCGGCCATCAAGATGTTGCGGTATCAGCAGCAGTACTCGTTCTTCAGCGATGCCATGATGAACGAATCGATCCGCTTCATCAACCTCAGCCACCTTGTGCTCGAAGAGGACCTGGGCGCGGTGCTCGACGCCATCGTCAAGGAGGTCGAGGCGACCAATGCGGGCATCGTCGTGGTGGACTCCTTCCGAACCGTGGTGCGCAAGGCCCTGAACAAGTCGAGCGAGGTGGAGCTGCAGGGCTTCGTGCAGCGCCTGGCGCTGCACCTGACCAGTTGGCAGGCCACCACGTTCCTCATCGGCGAGTACGTCGAGGGGGAACTGCGCGACAACCCGGTCTTTACGGTGGCCGATGGGCTCATCTGGTTGTACCAGAGCGTCCATCGCAACTCGATCGTCCGCAAGATGCAGATCATGAAGTTGCGTGGCCAGGAGTCCGTGCCGGGGCTGCACACCTTCCGCATCACAGGCGATGGTCTGCAGGCCTTTCCGCGCACCTTCGGCCTGACCAACAACGAGTCGGTCCACGTCAAGGGTCAGCGGCGTCTGTCCACCGGGGTCCCCGCACTCGACACCATCATGGGCGGCGGCGTCCCCGAAGGTGACAGCCTGCTCGTGGCTGGACCATCGGGCGCGGGCAAGACCGTGCTCGGGATCCAGTTCATCGCCGAGGGCCTGGCCCGCGGAGAGCCCGGCATTGTCGCCATGTTCGAGGAGCTCCCCAACGAGTTCATGCAGCGGGCGGCCTCGTTCGGCTTCGACCTGAGCAAGAACCTCAAGGACGGCTCGCTCAAGCTCATCTATTTGCGGCCGCTGGACCTCTCGGTTGACGAGACGGTGCACGAGATCGTGAGCGCGGTCAAAGCGGTCGGCTGCAAGCGGCTCGTCATCGACTCGCTCGTCGGTTTCGAGATGGCGCTGGCCCCCGACTTCCGCACCGATTTCCGCGAGTCTCTTTACCGCATGATCGGGGCTCTCACCCGCTTGGGCGTGACCATCATCAGCACCGTCGAGGTCGAGGAGAACTTCACCTCGATGGGGCTCTCCAACTTCGCTATCTCGTTCCTTGCCGACGACATCATCCGGCTGCGCTACGCCTCCATCAACGGAGAGCTTCGCAAGGTCATGTTGGTCGTGAAGATGCGCCGCAGCCGGCACTCCATCGATATGTGCGCCTACGAGGTGACCGCCAAGGGCCTGAAGATCGGCGAGCC
>JAUXUZ010000158.1 GCA_030680655.1 Phycisphaerales bacterium | reverse complement strand
AGAGCGTCCGGTTTGAGCACGAACAACAAGTCACGAGCAGAGCAATGGCCCTTTCAGACCCAATCGCAGACATGCTGACCCGAATCCGCAACGCCCTTGAGAACAAGGCGAAGACGGTCGAATGCCTCAACAGCGGCGTGTGCCGCGGCATCGCCCAGGTCCTTGTGGACGAGGGGTACGTTACCAGCTTCACCACCGTGGAGGACGGCCGCCACGGCAAGATCAAGATCGCCCTCAAGTACGGCCCCCGCGGAGAGATCTTGATCAACAAGATCCACCGCGAGAGCAAGCCCGGCCGCCGGGTGTACCGGGGTGTCGCGGCGCTCCCGCGCCCGATCCAGGGCCTGGGCATCGCCGTTATGTCAACGAGCAAGGGTGTCATGAGCGACCGCAAGGCACGCGATCAGCGTGTCGGCGGTGAGCTGCTCTGCGTCGTTCAATAAGCAGCATCGAGCAGAGCACGGAGAAGACGAATGTCACGCATCGGTATCAAGCCAATCACCGTCCCGGCGAACGTCAAGGTCGCCATCAAGAGCGACTCGATCGAGGTCACCGGTCCGCTCGGCACCATCAAGGTCGCCTTCAAGCCGCTCATCAAGGTCGCCTTTGATGAGAAGGAGAAGACGATCCAGGTGTCGATCAACAGCGCCAAGCCCGGGGCCGAGCGCACCGCGAGCGCGTTGTGGGGCACCACCCGCGCGCTGATCGCGACCGCCGTCGAGGGCGTCACCAAGGGCTACGAGAAGACGATGGAGGTCGTCGGCGTCGGCTGGACCGCCGCCGTTCAGGGCGACAAGCTCAAGCTCGTCGTCGGCTTCGCCAACCCCATCATGCTCGCCATCCCCAAGGGCGTGAAGGTCACCGTTGAGAAGCAGTTCGTCAAGGTTCAGGGCTCAGACAAGCAGGCGGTAGGCATGTTCGCCTCGAACATGCGCGCCAAGCGCAAGCCCGAGCCCTACAACGGCAAGGGCATCAAGTACACCACCGAGACCATCAAGAAGAAGGCCGGCAAGCAGTTCGGTTCGGCGTGATCGGTCGGAAATAGAGCACACACAACCCGGCGTAGAACGCCAGGGCCCGCGCTCGCAGCGGGCGCGACAGGACAAGGCAGAAGCACATGGACAAGGCCAAGCACAAAGTCAAGCGTCGGGAGCGTCGGCACATTGGCATCCGCAAGCGCGTCGAGGGCACCTCGGGCAAGCCGCGCCTGTGCGTCTACCGCTCGCTCAACCACATCTACGCCCAGGTTATCGACGACCTGGCCGGCGCCACAATCTGCAGCGCTTCGTCGCTGGAGAAGACGCTGGCGCTCAAGGGCAAGTCGGGCAACGCCGCCGCGGCGTCCGCCGTCGGCACCGCGCTGGCCCAGCGCGCCGTCGAGAAGGGCGTCAAGGAAGTCGCCTTCGATCGCGCCGGGTTCAAGTTCCACGGTCGCGTCAAGGCCCTCGCCGACGCCGCCCGCAAGTCGGGCCTCAAGTTCTGATCGATCCACTCTGAAACAGACTCACCAAACGGGCACGAGCCCCAGACACAAACGAGCCAGCTATGCCGGAACTCCTTGACGAAAATCAGCAGATCGAGTCGACGACCATCGGGGTCTACCGCACCAGCGCCACGGTGAAGGGTGGCCGTCGGTTCTCATTCGGCGCCCTGGTGGTCGTTGGTGACCGCAACGGCAAGGTCGGCTTCGGCTACGCCAAGGGGAAGGAAGTCCCCCAGGCCGTCGAGAAGGCCCAGAAGTACGGCCAGCGCCAGCTCTACGTCATCCCACGCTGCGGGACGACCATCCACCACGAGGTCGAGGGCACCTTCGGCGCGTCGCGGGTCCGCCTGATCCCCGCCGCGCCCGGTACCGGCGTCGTCGCGGGCACGGTCGTCCGCGCGGTGCTCGAGCTCGCCGGCGTGAAAGACTGCCTTACCAAGTGCTACGGCTCGACCAACCCCGAGAACGTCCTCAAGGCCGCCATGGCCGCGATCGAGCAGCTGCAGACCCCTGCGAAGATCGCGGAGCTGCGCGGGCTCAAGCTCGACCGCACGATGATCGAGGACAAGATCGAAAAGGGCAAGGCGTACGCGCCCGCCGCCATCGACACCGAGAAGAAGGTCCGCGGGCCGGTCAACACCCTCGGTTCCGAGCGCCGCGGCCGCCGCGGTGGCAACATGAGCCGCCGTGACCGCCAGGCAACGAAGGAATCCGGCGATGCGCCGCCCGCAGCCGGCGCCGCACCCGCAGCCCCGACCAAGTAAACCAGCAACCAACGAATACGCGGGCCCGATCGGCCCGGCACAAGGAACCGAATCATGATGATCCACGACATCACCGCCAAGGCCGGACGCTACAAGAAGCGCCTGCGCGTTGGCCGCGGCGAAGGCGGCGGCCGGGGCAAGACCTCAGGGCGCGGCAACAAGGGCGCGGGTTCGCGTTCCGGTACGACGCGTCGCGCGGCGTTCGAGGGCGGGCAGATGCCCCTCTTCCGTCGCCTGCGCAAGTACGGCTTCACCAACGCCGCGTTCAAGACCAGCTTCTGGACGGTCAACCTGGGCGATATCACCGCCCACCCGATGTTCGCCAAGGGTGGCGAAGTGAACAGCGCACGCCTCATCGAGGCCGGCCTGATCCGCGACGACAGCCGTCCGCTCAAGATCCTCGGCGATCTGGGTGAGGGCAAGAAGCTTTCCGTCAAGCTCACCATCAACGCCAACCGCGTGACCGACTCGGTCCGCAAGGTCGTCACCGGTGCCGGCGGCTCGGTCACCGAGGCCGGTACCCGCAAGGACATGGTCCGTGGCGTCGATCGCAACAGCGAGGACCGCGCTCCCAAGAACCTGACAAAGAAGCTCACACGCGGCAAGAAGGCGCCCGCCGCAGCGGCTGCCGCTGAGGGCAAGGGCGAGGCAAAGGCCGAAGGCAAAGCCGCAAAGGCAGAGAAGACAGAGAAGGCCCCCAAGGGCGAGGACAGCAAGGCCTGATGCCCTTCAAGGGGACTCTCGCCTCAACATCATGACGTTTACACTGGCAGCGTCGCCCACAGGCCGGACAGAGTCCGACCAGTCGGCGACGCTGCTAGCATTGGATTCACCCCGTTTCTGACCATGGTGCCGGCGCAGCAGGCGAGATTCTCGCGCTCCGCGACCGAACGATCGACCCGACGAGCGAGCCTGAATGTTCAACGCCCTGAAGAACGTCTTCAAGATCCCCGAGCTGCGGAACAAGATCCTGTTCACGCTGGCAATGCTGGCGGTGTTCCGCATCGGCCACTGGATCCCTCTGCCGGGCATCAACCAGGAGGCGCTCGCCAAAGCCTTCGGCGCCGCGAACCAGGAGTCCGACAGCGCCTTCAGCCGCATCACCAGCGCGGTCTCGATGTTCTCCGGCGGCACGCTGCAGCACTCAACGATCTTCGGCCTTGGGGTGATGCCCTATATCACCGCGTCGATCGTGTTCCAGCTGCTGATGACCGTCTCCCCGAAGCTGAAGAAGCTGCAGGAGGAAGGCGCAACCGGCCGCCAGAAGATCACCGAGTGGACGCGCTACGCCACGATCTTCCTCTGCTTCGTCCAGGGCTTCGGCTGGGTGCAGACGATCAAGTCGGCCGAGGGCGGATCGCTGATCTACGCGCAGTGGCTGGCGAACCCCATGTGGTGGATCATGGCGATCCTCGCGCTGACCGCGGGCACCATGTTCCTGATGTGGATCGGCGAGCAGATCGATAAGTACGGCATCGGCAACGGCGTCTCGATGATCATCATGACCGGCATCCTCACCAGCATGCCTTCGGCGGTGATCGACGTCTACAACCTTTACGACCCGGGCGTGCCGGGCAAGATCGGCCTCACGGGCGTCGCGTTGCTTGCGGGCGGGTTCGTCACGGTCGTGGGAGGGTCGGTGCTCCTGACGGTGGCCCAGCGCCGCGTGCCGGTGCAGCTCGCCAAGCACCAGACGCGCGGACGCAGCGTCATCCAGGGCGAGCGCTCGTTCCTGCCGCTGCGCATCAACCACTCGGGCGTCATGCCCGTGATCTTTGCGTCGTCGCTGATGATCTTCCCGGGCATCCTCTTCGGCATGATGATGAACGCGACGCTCGCGCCAACGACGCCGTCGTGGCTCGCCTGGATGGGCCCAGTCTCAACCTGGCTCAACGACGCGTTCATTATGGGGCACTTCCCGTACGTGCTCGGCGAGATCGCGCTGATCTACTTTTTCAGCTACTTCTGGATAACCGTCCAATTCAACCCCGAGGACATGAGCAAGCAGCTCCGCGACAGCGGGTCGTTCATCCCCGGGCTTCGCCCCGGCCCGCGCACGGCCGAGTACCTCGAAGCGGTGATGTCACGCATCACCTACGTCGGCGCGGCCGCGCTCGCGGCCATCGCCGTGCTGCCGATGCTGGTCGCCGACAAGTTCGGCATCCCGTTCCGCGTCAGCCAGTTCCTCGGTGGCACGGGCCTGCTGATCGTGGTAGCGGTGGTGCTGGACTTTGTTCAGCGCGTCGAGGCGAACCTGCTCATGCGTAACTACCAGGGCTTCCTCGGCGGACAGGGCGACAAGGGGCCGCGTCTGCGGCGCTCTTCGATGTAGTCAACAACGCGGGGCGCGAGGGTGCCACCGACGAACGGAGTGCTATGGCTAAGGAAGACGACAAACTGACGATGGAAGCCACGATCGTTGAGGCGCTGCCGAACGCGATGTTCCGCGTCAAGCTCCCCAACCAGCACGTCGTGCTGGGCTACGTCTCGGGCAAGATGCGCATGAACTACATCCGCATCCTCCCCGGCGATCGCGTGACGGTGGAGATGTCCCCCTACGACCTGACCAAAGCGCGGATCACCTTCAGGCACTGATCCGCTCTCGGGGTCAAGACGCCAAACTCACGCCGGACTGAACCACCCGCAGAAATGCGGGTTTTTGCTAGGGCTCGGCGGATGAGGCCGTTTTGCTTGAAAAGTCGCGGTGCGCAGCCCGTAAGGGTTGCCGACCGGCAGGAGTAGGGGCCGTCCTCAATAGACCTAGGGGTGCTTGCTTTCCAAAGCGAAGGGCCTATTGTTGCGGCCCGACGCGGATCGTCCGCGAGCGGGTTCGTGCCGACCGTACAGAAAGAGGTTTGCGCCGTGAAGGTTCGAGCGAGCGTAAAAAAAATGTGCAACACGTGCCAGGTGGTTCGCCGCAAGGGCAAGCTGCGCGTGATCTGCAAGGCCGACCCGAAGCACAAGCAAGTCCAGGGTTGATGTAAGTCCCCGCCGGCTTGCCGGCGGCTGAAGAGGAGGCGTCTGTGCCCCGTATCGCCGGTATCGACATCCCCGAAAACAAGAAGATCTTCTACGCCCTCCAGTACATCCACGGGATCGGCACCAAGTTCGCCAAGGACATCCTCCTTGAGGCGAAGGTCGACCCGGACATGAGGGCGCGTGACCTCGATGAGCAGGCGGGTGCCCGCATCAGCGCCATCATCGATGCCACCTACCTGGTCGAGGGCGCGCTGCGCCGCCAGACCCAGCAGAACATCCAGCGTCTGAAGGACATCCGCGCCTACCGCGGTGACCGTCACAAGCGCGGCCTGCCCGTCCGTGGGCAGCGCACCCGCAGCAACTCGCGTACCCGCAAGGGCAAGCGCAAGACGGTCGCCGGCAAGAAGGGCGTCAAGGGCTAAAGCGGCTCGGCACCGGGCGAACGCTCCGGTCACTCGAAGAAAGAGACAAGCATGGCGAAGAAGGTCAAGAAGGTGCGGAAGAACGTTGTGCGCGGCATCGCGCACATCCGCGCCAGCCAGAACAACACGATCGTCACGATCACCGACACCAACGGCGAGACGATCGCCTGGGATTCCTCGGGCACGATGGGCTTCAAGGGCACGCGCAAGAGCACGCCCTTCGCAGCCACGCGTGCCGGTGAGTCCGCCGGTGGCAAGGCCCGCAAGGTGGGCGTCAGCGAGATCGAGGTGCGCATCAAGGGCGCAGGCGCCGGGCGTGAGTCCGCTGTCAACGGCCTCGGTGCCGCAGGCCTCCGCGTCACCGCGATCGAGGACCACACCCCCGTCCCGCACAACGGCTGCCGCCCCTCCAAGCGCCGCCGCGTCTGAGTCTCCGCGGGCAGTTCCGCCGGCCGCTGCGACCCGCAGCGCTCGGCGTATGTGATGCGAAATACCAGAACCTCCGGAGAGCAGGGCGGCCGTAACCGACGGACGGCTCTGACCCGACAGCCGCGAGTGTTCTTGAGCCACCAAGGCTTCCGTCGGACAAGGCAGGATAGAAACCATGCGGATCAAGTGGCGCGGGCTCGAACTGCCCAGCAAGGTCGTTGCGGACTCCAAGTTCAAGAGCTCCACGTTCGGGCGTTTCGCCGTCGAACCGTTCGAACGCGGGTTCGGCACGACGGTCGGAAACTCTCTCCGTCGCATCATGCTCTCAGCGCTCGAGGGCGCGGCCCTGACGAGCCTCAAGATCAAGGGCGTCCAGCACGAGTTCAGCTCGCTGCCGGGCGTGATGGAAGACGTCACCGACATCGTCCTCAACGTCAAGAGCCTGATCGTCAAGATGGAGGGCGACGAGCCCAAGACCCTCAAGCTGGCCGCCCGCGGGCCCGGCGAGGTCACCGCCGAGATGATCGAGACCGACCCGTCGGTCACCATCCTCAACAAGGATGTGGTCATCGCCACGCTGACCGACAAGATCGATTTCGAGATGGAACTGCGGGTTGAGAAGGGGCGCGGCTACGTCCCCGCCAGCGAGCGTTACAACGCCGACGCCGATCAGGAGATCGGCCTCGTCCAGCTCGACTCCGCCTTCAGCCCCGTGCAGCGCGTGCGCTACTCGATCGAAGAGACGCGCGTCGGTCAGAAGACCGACTACGACAAGCTCGTCATGGACATCTGGACCAACGGCACCGTCACGCCCGACATGGCCCTCGTCGAGGCCGCCAAGATCCTCCGCAAGCACCTCAACGCCTTCGTTCAGTTCTTCGAGCTCGGCGCCGAGCGCGTCAGCACCGAGGCCGCCGCGGCCGCGAGCGTTGACGACGAGCTCATCCGCAAGCTCAACATGCCCATCGGCGAGCTCGACCTCTCCGTCCGCGCCAGCAACTGCCTGGAGTCTTTCAAGATCCAGACCGTCGCCGACCTGGTCAGCAAGAGCGAGGCCGACCTGCTCAAGATCCGTTCCTTCGGCCGCACCAGCCTCCGCGAGGTGCAGAAGAAGCTCACCGACATCGGCCTTACCCTCGGCATGCCCCTGCCAGACGGCGTCATCACCACCGTGGGAGCCGGCACGGCGGATTGACCGCCAGAGATTGAACTTTCAACCGGGGAACACCCCGACGAGACAGACATATGCGCCACCGCAAAGCCGGATCAAAACTCGGACGCACCCAGTCGCACCGCACAGCGACGCTGCGTAACCTCGCCGCCTCGGTCTTCGAGCACGGTCAGATCGTGACCACGCTCCCCAAGGCCAAGGCCGTCCAGCCCTTCGTCGAGAAGATCGTGACGAAGGCCAAGGTCGGCACGCTCCACGCGCGCCGCCAGGTCATCGCCACGATGGGCTACGACCGCATGGGCTTCGAGTGGCTCTACCTGCCCAAGAACGCCACCGAGGCCGAGAAGGAAGCGGTCAACACCCGCCGTGACCGGTCGGCCAAGTACTTCGACATGCCCGAGAGCAGCGAGGTCGAGCGCAACCGCTACGGCGAGCTCCGCAAGGCCCCAAAGCTCGTCAAGCACATCTTCGATCACGTCGCCCCCCGGTTCAAGGACCGCGCCGGCGGCTACACGCGGATTGTGAAGCTGGGCAAGCACCGCATCGGTGACGGTGGCGAGCTTGTGGTCCTGCAGTTTGTCGGTGCTGAAGAGGGCCCCGAGATCGGTGGGCGCCGCTCCGGTCGCCGTACAACGGCCGACCGCCGCACCGCCTACGCC
>JAUXUZ010000155.1 GCA_030680655.1 Phycisphaerales bacterium | reverse complement strand
ATGCGGTAGACCTTCCCCTCGTTGTGCTCGATGAGGATGTTGTCGCCGCTGGCGGTGATGCCGTCGATGCTCGGGGTGGACTTGAGGAACCAGACGCGCTGGGCGAAGAGGAAGTCCTTGTCGAGCAGCGCGCCGACGGGGCAGAGGTCAACGACGTTGCCCGAGAGCTCGCTGGCGAGGGGCTTGCCGGGGAAGACGTCGATCTCCTCACGGTTGCCGCGGCCGGTGACGAGCAGCTCGCCGGTGCCGCTGACTTCGCGGGTAAAGCGGACGCAGCGGGTGCACATGATGCAGCGGTCGCTGTAGAGGTAGACGTGCTCGCCCAGGTCCTTCTTGGGCTGCTTGACCTTGGTCTCCTCGAAGCGGCTCTGGCCGCGCCCGTACTCGTACGAGTAGTCCTGCAGGGTGCACTCGCCAGCCTGGTCGCAGACCGGGCAGTCGAGGGGGTGGTTGATCAGCAGGTACTCCATGACCGCCTTCTGGTTGGCGACGGCCTTGGGTGAGTCGGTGTAGACGATCATGCCGTCGTCGGCGGGGCCGAGGAAAGTCTGGCAGGTGGGGAGGAGCTTGCCGCCCATGTGGGGCGCGAGCTTGCCCGATGCGTCCTTCTTCCAGCACTCGGCGAGGCAGATGCGGCAGGAGGCGACGATGGAGAGGCCCGGGTGGTAGCAGTACTGCGGGATCTCGATCCCGTTGTCGTTGGCCACCTGGATGATGACCTGTCCGGGCTTGTACTCACAGGTTTTGCCGTTGATGGTGATCTGGGGCATGCGGCCGGATGGTAGAGGGCGGAAGGGGGGCGGGGAGGGGAGGAGGAGACGAGGGATGGGCCCGGCGAGTTATGGGAAGCCGGTGCCGCTGCCAGACCCAGAGCGTCCGATTCGGCGGGGCCTGGGGCGATAAGTGAAAGTGCAGTTAGCCCGCCCTTCCCAGCTGGAACGCGCGCCAGGATGCAAGCGGTCTGCTCGCCCGGGTTCGTTGCAGGAGCGGTGCTCTAAAGGCATTGTGTGGTGCCCGCGGTTCTCTTCCGAGCCGCGAACACACTGGAGTACAACATGAAGATCACCACCACCCTTGCCACCCTCGCCGTTGCCGCCTTTGCCGGAACGACGTTCGCCGACACCGTCAACGCTACCTTCACCGGCGTCAGCCCGGGGCAGTCGGTGACGATGCGGCTCAGCGGCAACAACATCAACACGTCGGCCGGAGCGTTCAACTTCGTCCGTACGGCGGACAACCCCGGCACGCTGGCGGGGTTTGCTCCCACGTTCCAGGGCTTCTGCATCGACCTGACCGAGTACGTGCAGGTCAACCACTCGTACTCGTGGACGACACGCGCACTGGCCGACTCGCCGACTTCGAACGCCGGTCCGATGGGGGCCGCCAACGCGCTGGCGATGGGGCGCCTCTTCGCGACCCGCTTCAACGGGCTCGCGACCGCTTCGAACCAGGCGCAGGCCTACGCGGCGTTCCAGATCGCGGTCTGGGAGATCGTGTTCGACAACGGACTGGACCTTAGCGATGGTTCGCTCAAGTGCACCAACGCGCCCTCGGGCACGATCGCACTCGCTCAGTCGTGGCTGAACACGCTCGGCACCGGCGCCGGCTGGAGCTTGATCGCGATCGATGATCTTCCCGGGACGGCTCAGGGCCACCAGGGATACGTGCTGGTGCCGGCTCCCGGTGCCGCAGCGCTGCTGGGCATTGGCTGGCTCGCCGTTTCGCGTCGGCGCCGGGCCTGAACTCTTCATCTCTCTGTTGATGCCTCTCAGCCGCATGGCTCTTGCCATGCGGCTTAATTGTTCGATGCGGCGCTCGCCTTTTGCCCGCCCCGTCACTCACCCCGCATCAGGCTCGGCACTTTTTGGCTTCTTCGGGTCGGTCAGCAGGCCCACCAACTGATCGATCAGCCCCGGCCCCGCCGAAGCCAGCACCTGCAGCGCCAAACTTCGCAACCACTCCCCCTTTTCTCCGTTTCCCCCGCCACCGCCTTCTTTCTTGCCAGCCCTTCCCACCTTCCCCAGGACCGCCCCGATCAGCAGCGCCCCGCCGATGCGCACAAGGGGGCTCGACAGCATCCCCTTGGCCGGTGCGCTCTCGCGCCCCAGGTCGCGCAGGCGTTCCTTGGCCTCTGCCACCGTCATCAGCGTGCCATCTTGCGACCCAGCCATGCCAGCAGCCCTCCGGCGCCCAGCGCTACGACTCCCGTGACGGCCGCTCCCACCGCGGGCCCGTGGTGATGCGCCACGAAGATGTAGATTGCCGCCAGCAACAGCCCCACACCGATGGCCCCCGACACCGCCGCGATCAGGATCACCCCGATCGCCAGCGCAAGCCGCGCGGTCATGACCCGCAGCAGACGGCCCTCGGCCTCCGCCAGGTCGGCCGCGCGCACCAGCAGTTCGGTGATCCTTCTCACAGTCGGTTATCTCCTGCGGCCGACGGCCACGCCAACGAGCACGCCCACCGCCAGGGCGACACCGACAGCCAGCAGCGGGTGCTCGACGATCTCACCCTCCACCGCGTCGAGGGACTGCTTCCCCTTGGCAGCAGCGGCTTTCGCCCCTTCCATGATGCGTTGCTTGGCCTCGGCGGCCCCGCTGCGCGCCGCTGCGGCGGCATCGCGGCCCAGCACGGCGAAGTCACTGCGGACCGTTTCCAGGTCGGCCTTGAGGCGGTCGATATCTTTGCGAAGAGATGCGTTCTCGGCCTGCAGCGTTGTGTTGGCTTCCATGGTGTGTTCTCCCGTCAATTGCCCCGTCGCCTTCCCAAGCAAAGTGGGGCAGGATGAAGTAGGGCGACTCTTCAAGAGTATACCCTTTTTTGGGGAGAGTGCCCGGGGAAATTTCCGCGTTTGACCAGTCACGAGGGAGGGGGAGGGAACGCAGTCTGTCATGGATAGCGGGACCTCCGTCTTGCAAGCGAGGATTGCCCTTCTTCTCAAGGAGAAAACGGGCACACTCCCGGTGTGCTTGTTGATGATCGCTTTGACTGCGACCCAGGCGTCGGACTTCTTCGCTGATCCCTCCAACCGAGTGGGGATGCTGGTGCCGACCGGATCGCCGATCACTTACTCGGGAGACGGACCGGAGAACTTCTACCTGGTCCCGACCCCCGGCGTGAGCGCGGTCTTCGGGTTGAGCCTCCTTGCCGCGACCCGTCGCCGGCGCTGATCACCTGACTTCTGCCCGCGCTGCCGCGCGGGCAGGGGCTTGGCTGTTGGACCGTGGTGCCCGCCCGCACCGGGCGCTCGCTGGTCGGCCCCTCTAATCGACATCTACGATGCCGGGTGAACCCGGTCGTCTTCATGGTTGTGTTTATCGTCGCGGTCCTGGTCGTGGGGCTGGCGATCTTCTTCTACTGGCGCAGCCAGTACGGCGTGTGGGCGCAGGATCGCAAGAAGCAAGGCGACGCCAAAAGCGAGGCCGCCCAGACAATCCACTACGATTGAGGCCGCTCCTGTCCGACCCCTCTGCCATTCCGCCGCTGCAGACCTGGACCGATCGCCTCGCGGCGGTTGTCTCCCTCATGCGCGACATGAGCCGGCAGGACGATCCTGAATCGATCGTGCGGATGTACGCCGACCGGACCCGGCAGATGTTCCCCAACGATGGGATCATCAGCGTGTCACGCCGGAGCCTGCAGACGCCGAAGTACAAGGTGACGAGGGCGTCGGCGTGGCAGCATCAGCCAGACCCGTGGCGCGAGGAGTTCAAGCTCCCGCAGCACGATCGGGGCTTGCTCGGCAAGCTCCTCTACGGCGACGTGCCGGTGATGATCCCAGAACTCGTGCTCGATGACGACGACCCGTGCAAGGACCTGTTCATGGGCGCCCGTTCGCTGCTGGCGATCCCGCAGTACGATGGCGGCGAGGCGCTGAACATGGTCGTGGTGCTCAGCCGCGCCGTGAACGGCTTCGATGCCGAGCGGTTTCCGGAGTTGGTTTCGCAGAGCAACCTCTTCGGACGGGCCACCAGCAACCTCGTCTTGTCGCGCAGGCTGAAGGAGGCGTACGACGCGCTGGACCACGAGTTGAAGGCCGTGGCCGACATGCAGCGGTCGCTGCTGCCCACGCAACTGCCCGAGTGCGCGGGCCTTGACCTTGCAACCCACTACCAGACCAGCCGTAACGCAGGGGGCGACTATTACGACTTCTTCGACCTTGGCGAGGACCGACTTGGCATCCTCATCGCTGATGTTTCCGGGCACGGGACCCCCGCGGCGGTGCTGATGGCGATCCTCCACGCGATCGCTCACCTGCACCCGAAGGACCAGTCCGCCGAGCCGCGCCAATGGCTGACGTTTGTGAACAAGCAGCTGTGCGAGCGGTACACACGCGGGACTGGCACGTTCGTGACGGCTTTCTACGCCATCTACAACGGCAAGACGCGCGAGCTGCAGTACTCGTCAGCGGGGCACAACCCGCCGCGCCTGCGGCTGGCGAACGCGGCGTCCAAGCTCAGCGCCGTTGAGATCACCGGCGAGGCCGGGCACGCCGTGACCGGTTCGGGCCCGTCGATGATCCTGCCGCTGGACCAGGCCCAGGGGCTGCCGCTGGGGATCATGGCCGACTGGGAGTACTCGGACACGACGATCACGCTTTCGCCCGGGGATGTGCTGACGCTCTACACCGACGGCATCACCGAGGCGATGAACGCGCACAGCGAGCTGTTCGGCGATGGGCGGCTCGACGAGTCGCTGCGTCAGGAGCGGTCGAGCACGCGTGAGTATCTGGCCGAGCTTGTGGCACGTGTAGAAGAACACGTCGGTAGCCGGCTGTACCAGGACGACCGCACGGTGGTGATTGCGCGGGTCGTGGACTGCGCCAAGGGGAAGTAAGTGCCGCGGTACAGGCTCACGATCGCGTACGACGGGACCGACTTCTGCGGGTGGCAGAAGCAGGAGCCGCTGCACGCGGCGGAGGTCGCGGCCAACCCGGATGCGACGGGCGAGGGAGGCGGCACGCGGACCCCCGCGTACGGCGATCAGACGCCGATGATGGAGAGCGA
>JAUXUZ010000154.1 GCA_030680655.1 Phycisphaerales bacterium | reverse complement strand
GCCATCGACAACCTCGTGAAGGGTGCCAGCGGCCAGGCCATCCAGACCGCCAACCTCATGCTCGGCCTGCCCGAGATATCGGGGTTGCTCTAGCGCATAGGTCTCAAGGGTCCCATGTGTCCTATTGGGCTCCCTGTTTGGGCGCTCATCAACTCTTCACTCCCTCCACCCCCTTCACCGTGTACTTCTCCAGCGCCTTCTCAAGCTCCACCCCGTTGACGTTCGCCAGCGTGCACAGCCACGCGATCACATCCGCAAACTCCTCATCCAGGTTTGCCCGCTCCGCGGCGGTGGGGGTCTTCCCCGGGGCGTTGTTCGCCAAAGCAGTGCTCAGCTCCCCGATCTCTTCGATGAACCACATGAACGTGGCCGGCGTCCCCCGGGCCGAGTCGGTGGCGTAGTACTTTTCCCGAATCAGGCCCTGGAAGTCCCGGAACGAAAGTGGGGATGGCAGTTTGGCAGCCGGACGTGAATCGACCATGGCGTTTCCTCCGTAAGCAATCACTAACCGGGGTTACTGTACCGGTCTCAATGGCCAATGCGCACTCAACCTTGAGCCGTCTCTTCACGCTCGCCGCGGCGGCAGCGGCAGCGTTCACACTCGGCGGGTGTGCCTTCCAGGAGCACCGCGAGCGCCTGGCCGTGCTTCACGCCACCGACCAGGACCGGGCCGCGCTGGCCGTCCTGGAGGACCCTGCCACGCAGAAGCTCTACGGCGAGCACGACCGGCTCCTCTACCTGCTCGACCACGGTGCCCTGATGCTCGAGAGCGGCCAGCCCGAACGGGCGCTCGCTCAGCTCGAAGCCGCCGAGGCGATCATGGACTACGGCGGCAACAAGTCCGCCGCTGACGGCCTGACCGAGTGGCTCATCAACGACACGGCCGCGCCCTACGTCGGCGAGCCCTACGAGTCGATCTACGTCAACAACCTCAAGCTCCTCGCGCAGCTCACGCGCTCTGACGTCGGAGGCATGGGCGCGACCGGTTCCGCACGGCAGGGGGTCATCTCCGGCGGCGCGACGGTCGAGGCCCGGCGGGCCGCCGCGAAGGCCGACCTCCTCCGGGAGCGGTTCGCATCGTCGCAGGCGCAGCTCAATGAAGACCTCCGCGAGCGTGGGGCCGATCCTTCCGCAGCGCAGGCTGCCGGCGGACCCCAGATCGACATCGCCCCACCCTCAACAGCTGGCAACTTCATCGAGAGCCCACTGGGGACCTACCTCACGGCGGTCACCTTCATGAAGTCGGGCGAGGCGGGCGCGCAAGAGACCGCGGGCCGCCGGCTCAACGATGCGATCGTCCGTCAGGGTCGCCTGATCGGCGACGTCAAGCCGCAGGCGTTCGCTTCGCTCGGGTCGCTGCCCCCGGACTCCGCCAACGTGCTGGTGGTTGCATTCAGCGGCGTCGGGCCCACGAAGGTGGCGCAGCGTGTGGGACCGATCCCGATCTTCACCTACCCGCTCTACTTCGAGCTCCCCGTGCTGCGCATCCAGCCCTCGCAGGTGAGGAGCGTTCGCGCCACGCTCACGCCCCGCGACGCGTCTGAAGCGAACCCACCCCAGCTCGTGGAGCTGAACCTCGTCGAGAACCTCGCCAGCGTCGCCGAGGAGAACCACCGCCGCCAACTGCCGCAGATCTACCAGCGGACGCTCATCCGCGCGTCGATCCGCAGCGCCGCCAGCGTCATCGGCACCGAGGCCCTCCGGCGAAGCTCGAGCCGTGGCAGCCGCGAAGGCGTGCAGATTGCCGGCGTGCTCGGCGGGTTGTTCGCGATGGCTGCTCTTGAGCGTGCCGACCTGCGGTGCTGGATCTTCCTCCCTGGCCAGGCCCACGTCGCCCTTGCGAAGCTGCCCGCGGGCGTATTCGACGCAAAGATTGACTACCTCGACGCCAGCGGCCGCGTCGTGGCGACCCGTAACCACGCAGACCTCACCGCCGCCGACGGCCCAAACGCCCTCGCCACCGCTCTAACGTACACCACCAGATAGCGATCGTCGTCTCGACCACCTCACTCATTGTCAGCCAGACTCACAAGAACCACACACCCTTTTGAAAGGCAAACCATGAACATCCCCCGCATCCCCTCGCTCGACCAGCTCCCCCCGCTCGCGCCGCTCCTGTCGATCCCATTGATGGCCGCCGCGGCCTTCCTGCCCGCGTGCTCGCCGACGCGCGACGTCACGCGGGTTGACCCGAACGCGACCATCGACGTCAACCAGGCTTTCAACGACTCCGACGCCCGGCGCATCTACCAGGGCATGGTGCAGGACTGCCTCTCCCGGCCGTGGGTGGACAACTTCCAGCGTGAGAACGGTGGGCGCCGCCCGTTCGTCATCGTCGGCGAGTTGAAGAACAAGACGATGAGCTATATTCTCGACTCGGGCATGGTCACCGCCGACATCGAGCGCGAGCTGATCAACTCCGGGCGTGTCCGGTTCGTCGCCGCCAAGGGCGAGCGCGACCAGATCCGTGAGGAGCGTCTCCAGGGCCAGGAGTGGAGCCGCCCCGAAACCCGCAAGCAGCTCAAGGCCGAGACCGGCGCCGACCTCATCATGATCGGCAGCATCATGGAGGATGCCCCACGCGCTCTCAGCGGCCGCTCGGGCGTGCAGTACTACAAGGCCAACCTCCAGCTCATCGACATCGAGACCAACGAGAAGGTCTGGATCGGTACGCAGGAGATCAAGAAGGTCTGGAACACCCGCTGAAAGGTGAAGGAGGGGGGTTCCTTCACTCGCCGCTTGAACCTCAATGGGCCCCCTCGGTCAACCACGACCGTTGGAGCCCCTTTGCGTTTCCGACAGTTACGGACACGCTTGTGCGTCCCACTCGGCCCGTCGGTTTCCACTCATTGCGAGTGCCTCGCGGGCCGCCTTCTCCACCATCAAACGCATCGCAGTGTTTAGCATGCTGGCGCTCCTTGAGGGCGGGCCCGGTCTACCAATGGTCTGGTCGCCTCGCGCGTGCAGAATGAAAAAGGGCCCCGGCCAAGCCGGGGCTCTGTCATTGACTATTGCCGAGTGGCTGATGGCTAACCTCAGACTCCTGCTTCTCAGGCCTTCTGGGCCTTGACCACCTCTTCCATGAGGTTGCGCGGCATGGCGCGGTACTCGAGGAACTCCATGGTGTTGCTGCCGCGCCCCTGTGTCAGCGAGCGCAGCTGCGTCGTGTAGCCGAACATCTCGCTCAGCGGCACCTCGCACGTCACCAGCTTGACGACCCCGCGGTCCTCCTGCTCGATGATCATGCCGCGCCGGCTGCTGATGTCGCCAGTCACCGCGCCGAAGTACTCCTCGGGCACGGTCACGACGACCTTCATGATCGGCTCCAACAGGATCGGGCCCGCCTTCGCGACGGCCTCCTGCAGCGCCAGACGCCCGGCCTGCTCGAACGCGATCTGCGACGAGTCGACCGGGTGGTACTTGCCGTCGGAGAGGGAGATCTTGATGTTGATCAGCGGGAAGCCCGCCGTCACGCCGCTGATCGCCGCTTGACGCGCACCGTACTCAACGCTGGGGATGAACTCCTTCGGGATCGAGCCGCCGACGATGATGTTCTCGAAGGCGATGTTGTCGGTAAAGTCAAGCTCTTCCGCCTCGGCCTGGGCCGCGGTGAACGGCTCGAGGTCGATCGTGCAGTCACCGAACTGACCGCGACCGCCGGTCTGCTTCTTGAACAGGCCGCGGACATCCTCGACCTTGCGGCTGATCGCCTCGCGGTAGCTGACCTGCGGTTTGCCGACCTCGACGTTCACCTTCATGTCACGGATGAGCTTGTTCTTGATGATCTCAAGGTGCAGCTCACCCATGCCGCTGATGATGGTCTGGCCGGTTTCCTCGTTGAAGTTCGTGCGGAACGACGGGTCCTCGCGACGGATCGTGCCCAGCGCGTCGGCCAGCTTGCGCCGGTCGTCCTGGCTCTTGGGCTCGATGCTCATCGAGATGACCGGCTCGGGGAACGTCATGCGCTCGAGCACGATCTGGTTGTCGGGGTCGCACAGCGTGTCACCGGTGTACGAGTCCTTGATGCCGACGACGGCGACGATGTTGCCCGCCGTTGCCTTCTCGAGCGGGATGCGGTCCTTGGCGTGCATCTCGAAGATGCGCGACGCCAGCTCCTTCTTGCCGTTGACCGGGTTGATGACGCGCTGCCCCTTCTCGAGCGAGCCCGAGTAGATGCGCATGTACGTCAAGTCGCCGTGGATGTCGCTGACGACCTTGAACACCAGCGCGCTGAACGGCGCGGCGTCATCGTGCGGACGCGTCATCTTCAGTTCCTTGTCGCGCGGATCGGTACCCTGAACCTCTGCCTTCTCGTTCGGGCAGGGGAGCAGATCGATGACCGCGTCGAGCACCTTCTGCACGCCGACGTTCTTCAGCGCAGCGCCGCACAGCACCGGGAAGCACGCCTTGGTCACCACGCCCTTGCGCAGCGCGGCCTTCAGCTCGTCAACCGACGGCTCAACACCGTTGAGGTACTTCTCGGTCAGCTTCTCGTCGAGCTCGCACACCTTCTCGATCATCTCGGTGTGCCACTGCTTGGCCTTGTCCATCCACTCGGCGGGGATCGGACGCTCCTCGATCTTGGCGCCCTTGTCCTCGGGGATGTAGAAGTGCGCGACCATGTTCAGCAGGTCGATGATGCCCTCGAGCTCGTGGCCGTGCCCGATGGGGTACTGGATGGCGATGCCGTTCGCGCCCAGGCGCGTCTTGATGGTCTTCATGCAGAACTCAAAGTCCGCACCGATCTTGTCCATCTTGTTCACGAAGCACAGGCGCGGCACACCGTACCGGTCGGCCTGACGCCACACGGTTTCGGACTGAGCCTCGACGCCTTCCTTGCCGTCGAACACCGCGACCGCGCCGTCGAGCACGCGCAGCGAACGCTCGACCTCGATGGTGAAGTCCACGTGCCCGGGGGTGTCGATCAGGTTGATCTTGTACTCTTTGCCGTCCTTTTCCCACGGGCACGTCGTCGCGGCCGACTGGATCGTGATGCCACGCTCCTGCTCTTCCTGCAGGAAGTCCATCGTGGCGGTGCCCTCGTGCACCTCGCCGATCTTGTACGTCTTGCCGGTGTAGTAGAGAATCCGCTCGGTGACGGTGGTCTTGCCCGCGTCGATGTGGGCGCAGATGCCGATGTTGCGGATGTAATTCAGGTCGGTGGTCATAGAGCGTTCCTTCAAAGGGCCGGACGGTGCCGGTAGTGCGAATCAGATTTGTCTGCGATCCCCGTCCGCGGCACCGGGCCAAGGGCGGGGGGGTAGTTGATCAATTTGGTTGCGGGTGCGAGAGCTTCGGTGCGAACAACGACAGTGGCGATGGCCAGCCCGCGGGCGGGGGCCTTTGCATTACTGCGCGTCGTCGTCCTCGTCGGAATCGTCGCTCATAATTGCTGAGGGTGCTCCATCCAGTTCAACGGATGATCGCCCAGAGCCCCAGAGGATAGGGCGGAGTAAGGGTAGAGGCAAGCCCCGCCAGGCCCTTCGCGACCGCCGGGCATATCGATATTGGCTGGCTGCGCCGGGACCGGGATCCGCTCTGCTGCCTCTTCTCGCCTCCCCTGGATGACCGCCTGATTCGCCAGAAACGGCGATTTGCTGGAAATGTTCGCATTTTGTTTGCTTGCTCTTGAGGACTTCGGTATCCTTCGTCCTGGCCAATCGGGGATTCTGGAACGAACTACAGAAGGGGGCACGGATGAAAACGCAGGCCAAAGTGGGGCGGAGGTTCTGGGTGAAGGTCACAGCAGGCTGTCGGCTCACCCTCGTGTCATGGAATCCGAATGAAGAATACTTGCAATCAGCACTGTGCCCGGTTAGTTTGGAGTCAAGTGAGTGCAGGAAGCAGAGTCGGTCGCCAATGCTCGCATATCTCAACTCGCGTCACGCCCTGTTGGTTGTCGTGTTCTGCCTGACGCTCGCTGCGTTTGGCTGCCAGGCTCCGCCCCGCCGTGAGCCGGTGCTCTCCGCGTTCGCGATGACCGACATCCGATTGGTCGAGAAGAAGCACTGGGGCGAGAGCTTCACGCCTCCTGACAAGTACCGCGGCGACCGCACAGGTGCCTACGCACTCGAGCACACACTGCGCAAGCTCTACGTCGAGTACGGCGCAAGCACGGGTGCTACGCGCCGCGAGCAGCGCGACCGAATCGCGTACATCTTCCTCACGCTGATCAAGCACTACCACGAGGCCACCACAGACGACGTCTACGAGCTCACCGCAGCGATTTCTACCAGCTTTGACCTCTTCTCAATGGCGATGGGCGGGCTCGGCGCGGCAACGGGCGCAGCCTCGGACAAGTCGATCTACTCGGCCCTCGCCGCGCTCGGCGTTGGCGCCCGAGGCTCGCTCTCCAAGAACATCCTCGCGGAGCAGACGACCCAGGCGATCCTGCAGCAGATGGAAGCGATGCGCCTCTCGCAGGAGTCCAGAGTCCGCAACAACCTGAAGAACCTCGACGACGGACGCTGCCCCCTCCACGCCGTGCTTACCGACCTCTTCGATTTCTACACCGCCGGGAGCGTCAAGGACGCGGTCTCGGAGCTGGCCAAGTCCGCGCAAGAGGCCAAAGACCGTGCAAACAGGGAGCTGAACAGTGCGATGATGAAGTAAGACTCCTCGGCACGCGCAGGAGACACCCATGCAAAGGCCGCTCGTCATCCTCCACGGCTACAGTGACACATCGCAGTCGTTCCAGCCCCTCGCCGATGCGCTCAGCGGATCATCCGCCGGCGGCGGCCAGCCCGTTGTCGTGTCGCTGGGCGACTACGTCACCCTCAACGACCACGTGGGCTTCCCCGATCTGCTCACCGCGCTCGACAGGGCGTGGACGCACCACAACCTGCCGCGGGATGAGGGCGCCGTGAACATGGTTGTTCACTCAACCGGCGCACTCGTGGTACGCCAATGGCTGCACTGGCTGACGCGCGAGAAGTCAAGATCGCCTCTCGGTGGACGGGGAACGGGCCCCGAGCCCTGCCCGGTCAAGAACCTCTGCATGCTCGCGCCGGCGAACTTCGGGTCTCCATTGGCCCACAAGGGGCTGAGCTTCATCGGGCGGGTGCTCAAGGGATCGAAGGAGAACGCCGACGGGCGGCTCCAGAGCGGCAAGTACATCCTCAAGGGGCTTGAACTCGCCTCTCCGTTCACGTGGAGCCTGGCGATGAGCGACCGGTTCGAAACCGGCGACGGCCAGCTCTACCGCAAGGGCAGGTGCCTCTGCACGGTGCTGGTGGGCAACAAGGGGTACGACGGACTGGCAGCGATGGCCAACGAGGACGGCGGCGACGGCACCGTCCGCGTCTCGACCGCGAACATGGACTGCGCCCGCGCGACCATCGACTTCTCCAAAGACCCGCAGCGACCCACCGTTGCGATGGAACCTTCCACAGGGCGCACAGCCTTCGGCTTCCTCGAGAAGTACAACCACTCGACCATCACCGGCAACGAGACCCCGCCCTCATTGCGAGCGCCGCTGTTGGAGCTGATCTCGCGGGCGGTCACCGTGACCGACGCGGGCTTCAACGCCTGGTGCGACGAACTGCAGGAGGTCACCGACGCGACTTCCCAGAAGCAGGACGGCTACCAGAACCTGGCCGTCAGGTGCGTCGATGACCAGGGCGAAGCGGCCGGCACAGGCGACCGGCCGGTGAAGGACTACCTCGTCGAGTTCTTCGAGAACGACAAGGACAGCGGCGGCGGCGCTCTGGCCAAGTACTTCCACACAAGCGTGCTCGAGAGCGTCCACAACTACAGCGACGACCCCTCGCTGCGGGCACTCTACATCAACACCTCGAAGCTGTTCAAGCGGATCGACCGTGCGGACGAAACGCTGGAGATCTCCGTCTCCGCTCACCCGCAGCTCAACGAGACGAACCAGCGCGTCGGTTACGAATCGTTCACCGACGAGCAGATCGGTTCGGTCAGCATCAAGGCCGATAACATCCGCGACTTCTTCGCGCCGCACCGGACGCTGCTGGCGACGATCCGGCTCAAGTGGAGCAGCGGCAGGCTCTTTGACTACCGGCACTCAACGCAGCCCTACCGGCGGGTGTGAAGCTCGGTGAGTTGGCGGGCGGGCGGTAATCACCGATTCGCCACCGCCGCCGCGGGCGTGATTCTGCTTGCACAAGCGGCACCCCGTGGTAGACTTGACTACTCGATAGAGAGGAGATTCACGATGTTGCTGCACAGCGCTGCACTCGCGGCCACGTTCGCCGGATCGGGCGGAACGGTCATCACCTTTGACGACCAGCCGAGCTATCTCCTGGCGACGCCCGAGTCGTTGTTCTTCCGCCAGTACGACAGCCTCGGCATGACAAACATCAACTCGTCCGCAGCCGGCGGGCACATCCTCACCTTCCCCTCGCTCCAGCCGAGCCGGACGTTCCTGCCGCCTCACTCCGGCTCGCAGGCCGTGTGGGTGCGCTGCGCCGGGGCGCCGCTCCCGCCGACGCAGCGCCTCGAGTTTGCAGCGCCACAGCAGTCTGTGTCGTTCTGGTTAGCGGCCGATGTCGCCGTCACGATGCGGCTGCTCGTCGGCGCGGGCGGAGCCGACCCAATACAGACGCTCAACCGGCCGCTCGCTGCCCGCGCGTGGACGCAGGCGACGATCTCAGTGCCCACGGCGATGATCCGCACGGTCGAACTGACGCCAACCGACGGCACCGGCGCGTTCCAGTACGTCAATTGGGCGATGGATGACATCACGCTGACGGCGTCAGCGCAGGCCTGTGGCTCATCGGACATCGGTTCAACAGGGGGCGCAGACGCTGCCGACGGGCAGCTCAACAACAACGACTTCATCGTCTTCATCGACCGTTTCTTCGCCTCCGACCCCCGCGCAGACGTCGGCGCAACCGGTGGCGTGCCGGGCGTCGATGGCGCGTTCAACAACAACGACTTTGTCGTGTTCATCGACCGGTTCTTCGCCGGCTGCGGGTGACGCTTCTTCCGAGCGGGCTCAACGGTCAGCATTAAAAAACCCGGGGCGGCCCGGGCTCTGTGCTCATCGATTCCGCAGATCAACGGCGGCGATCAGACCTGCTCGCCGACGGCCCAGCGCCAGAAGTTGGTGACCTTGGCCGGGCCGACCAGGTCCTTGACCTTCTTGGTCGGGTCGAGCACGTACGGCTGCTCGAGCAGCGAGATCTCCTCGAAGAACTTGCGCATGCCGCCCTCGACCATCTTCTCGGCGATCTCCTTGGGCTTGCCGCTCTCCATGGCCTGCTCGATGCGGAACTTACGCTCGCGGTCAACGATCGCCGCGGGGATGTCGGTCGCGCTGACGCCCTTGGGTGTCGGCGTCGCTGCGACGATGTGCATGCAGACCTGCTTGAGCGTCTCGGGGGTGACGTCACCTTCGGCACGGGCCAGGGCGCCCGTCTTGCCGTCGTGGTGAACATACGCGCCAAAGACCACGCTCGCCCCGCCGGCGACGTGCTGGCCGCGGGCGAGGGCGATCGTCTCGCCGGTCTTGATGCGCAGGTCGTCGATGGCGGCCTGCTCAGCTGCGGCGGGCGTGTACGCGCCGACCGGGGCGAGCAGAGCGGCGTCCGCCAGACGCTGAGCCAGGTTGATGAAGGACTCGTTCTTGGTGGTGAAGTCGGTGTTGGCGCGGAGCTCGATCAGCGACGCCCCCTTAGCGCCCATAGCGATCGCAACGCGCCCCTCGCCCGAGGGCTTGTCGCCCTTGGCGTCGAGCTTGCCCTTCATCGCCTTGCGGAGGATGTCCTCGGCCTTGTCCATGTCACCGCCGGCCTCGACGAGCGCCTTCTTGCACTCCATCATCGAGAGGCCGGTCTTGTTGCGAAGCTGCATAACGGTCGCTGCTGTGATTTCCATTGATGGCTCCTGTCGAGCGAACGACGCGGTGGGAGAGGGGGAGGCGGGCCGCGTCAAGTTGAGAATGATCCCGTTGAGCCGGGCACGCGTCACGGCGTGCCGCGGCGGTGTTCGAACCGGTACAGACCGTGCGCTGCTGGGCTGCGCACGGGGGTTGCTTACTGAGCGGCGGCAGGCGCTGCGGCGGGAGCGGCGGGAACGAACCCGGGCTCGTCGGCGCGGAACTGGCTGCGGCGGCTGCGGCGGGGGCCGCCGTCGCCGCCCTGATCGCCGGCGTTGGGGGCGCTGCCGCTGGCGTTCTCGCGCGACTGGGCCCGCTGCTGCTTGCCCTCGGCGATCGCCAGGCAGAGCTCGCGGACGACCACGTCGATCGAACGCATCGAGTCGTCGTTGCCGGGGATGGCGATGTCGGCAAGGTCCGGCTCGCCGTCGGTGTCGATGAGGCAGATCGTCGGGATGCCGAGCTTCTTGGCTTCCTTGAGCGAGCTGGTCTCACGCTTGGTGTCGATGACGACCAGCGCGCCGGGCAGCTTGTCCATGCCGCGGATGCCGGCGAGGTTGCGCCGGATCTTGGCCAGCTCGCGCTTGAGCTGCGACTCCATCTTCTTGGAGTAGCTTGCGAAGTTGTCGGCCGTCTCGATCGCCTCGAGCTCTTCGAAGCGCTTGAGGCGGCTGCGGATGGTCCGGAAGTTGGTCAGCGTGCCACCGAGCCAGCGCTCGGTGACGTAGTGCATCTTCACGTCGCCCACGCGCGTGACGAGCACGTCACGCGCCTGG
>JAUXUZ010000153.1 GCA_030680655.1 Phycisphaerales bacterium | reverse complement strand
AAAACTCCATCGCGTAGTTGGATGGAGACTCGCCTGCTGCGACGCACCAAGACCGCGGGCGGACGCCGAGAGGAAAGACCATCCCAGTCATCCCGGTGGGGCGTTGTGAGTCCATGCGGACATTGACGGCGGCCGAACCATCGTACTCGTCGAATACTTGCTCTTCGACGACCTTCATCAGGTTGCCGAAGAACTCGGCCATGCTCTGCTGCAACCGGGAGAAGTTGCGGTGCGTTGAGTATCCCGTTTCATCGCCCGAAGAGTTGTCGTCCTCTGTCCAGTCCCACTCAAATCCCGCCATGCCGATCTCGTCGATTATCGATACCACCGCCGCGTGGTACCCGGGCCCGACGGTTGAAGTCTTCGCCGACACGACCACGCGCTTCTCGGATACGCGGAACTCAACCGCCTCCGCGCTCGGATGCAGCAACAGCTCGAGCAAGGGGGTTTTGTCGGGGTCCGAGCACCGGTTGAACGAGAGGAATCGCCCGAGCGACTCCTCCTTCGCCCATCCGGTTGATTTGACGGCAGACTCGATCCGATCGAACACGTCGGCGGCGCTCATCGCCCGGCGCAAGATCCCGGTCCGGGGGATCGGGCTGCGCGTCATCAACCCCAAGCCCATGTTGCTTCCCCTTCAGAAGTCAGTCTGGTAGCTGCTCACTCTTCAAGGTACGTGTACCCCTCAAGCCCGTCGTCGTAGAACTTCAGCAGCGCCTTGCCCTCGGGGAGCGTGATGCGTCCCTGCTTGCAGGCGGCCTCGACATCCATGCGCATGGCGCGCTTCATGTCGGCGATGTCGTACTGCACGTACTGCAGCACCTCTTCGACGGTGTCGCCCTCGATGACCTCTTCGATGTGCCACTGGCCGGCGGCGTCGAGGGCGATGTGCACGGCGTGGGTGTCGCCCAGGAGGTTGTGCAGGTCGCCCAGGATCTCCTGGTAGGCGCCCAGCAGGAAGACGCCGAGGTAGTAGGGCTCAACGCCCGCGCAGTCGCCGGGGAGCTCGCGGACCTCGTGGAGCTCGAGCGTCCGCTTGTCGATGCGTTTGTCGACGAAGTTATCGATCTTGCCGTCGCTGTCGCAAGTGATGTCGCAGAGGATGCCCGTGCGTGTCGGCTGCTCGTTGAGGCGGTGGATGGGGCAGATGGGGAAGAGCTGGTCGATGGCCCAGGAGTCGGGCATCGACTGGAAGAACGAGAAGTTGCAGAAGTAGTTGTCGCTGAGCGACTCGGGGAGCGTCTCGAGCTCGGCGGGGAGCTCGCCCTTCTTGGCGGACTTTTCGAGCAGCTTGTGCCCGATGGCCCAGAAGAGGCGCTCGGCCGCGGCCCGCATGGGCAGGCTCATGTAGCCGAGGGAGAAGAGGCTCATGGCCTCGTCGCGGGCCTGGGTGGCGTCGTGGTAGGCCTCGACGATGTTGCGGTCGGTGAGGTTCTTGTAGGTGTCGAGCAGGTCAAGCACGGGCTGGGGGACCTCGCCGCCGGCGCCGGCGGCGGTCTCGGCGGCCATGTCCGACTCGATGCGGACGATGTCGGGGTTGGGGTCGAAGCGGCTGGTGCCGACGACGTCGATGACGAGGATGGAGGAGTAGGCGACCATGGCGCGCCCGCTCTCGGTGAGGATCATCGGGTGCTTGACCTTGGCGTCGTCGCAGACGCTCTTGATGCGGTAGACCACGTCGGCGGCGTACTCGGCGACGGTGTAGTTGATCGACGAGTGCCAGGCGCTCTGGCTGCCGTCGTAATCGACGCCCATGCCGCCGCCGATATCGAGCATCGTCAGGCCCGCGCCCATCTTCACGAGCTCGCAGTAGACGTGTGAGAGCTCGTTGACGGCGTTCTTGAGCACGCGGATGTCGTAGAGCTGGCTGCCCACGTGGCAGTGGAGCAGGTTGAGGCAGTCGAGCATGTCGTGCTTTTTGAGGTACTCGACGGCCTTGATCACCTCGCTGACGAAGAGGCCGAACTTGCTGCGCACGCCCGCGCTGCTCTCCCAGCGGCCCGCGCCCTTGCTGCTGAGCTTGACGCGGATGCCGATCTTGGGGCGCACGCCGTAGGCCTTGGCGTGCTTGACGATCAGCTCAAGCTCGGTGAACTTCTCGACGACGGGGATGATGTTGCGCCCCAGCTTGGTGGCCAGGATCACCGTCTCGATGAACTCGCTGTCCTTGAAGCCGTTGCAGATGATCGGCATGCCGTTGACGCCCGCCCCGCCGGCGGTGGCGCTGAGGCCCAGCACGGCGATGAGCTCGGGCTTGCTGCCGGCCTCGAGCCCGAAATTGAGGTTGACGGCGAGGCTGGCCATCTGCTCGCAGACGTGGCGCTGCTGGTTGACCTTGATCGGGTAGACGCACGAGTAGCCGCCGCCGTACTGCTGCTCGGCCATGGTGTCGTCGAAGGCCTTGCGGATCTCCTTGAGCCGGTACTCGAGGATGTCGTTGAAGCGGAGCAGCACGGGCGTGTGGATGCCGCGCTGGCGCAGGCCCTGCACCACCTCGAAGAGGTCGACGCTGTGCTCGGCGCGCTTGGTGGGGCGCACGGCGAGGTTGCCGTACTGGTTGACGGCGACGTACCCCTTGCCCCAGTCGTTGACGCCGTAGAGCTTCGCCGACTCGTCTGCGGTCCAGCGTCCGTGGAGGAACTCGTTCTTTGGGATGTTGATCGTGGCCATGTGTGGACAAGCGCTCGCGTTCAAGGCGGATTACCGAACCCTGCGCCGGCGTAAGGCCAAAGGCCCAGGGCGTGCGCTCAGCAGGAGTCACGCCCCGGGCCTTCACCCTCGGTGACGGCAGCAAAGTGTAGTGGGTTGCGCCCGGCGTGCAAGGGTGCGAGCTGGAGAAACTCGCCCAAGCCGCCGTCGCCGGCGCGGAGCGCGTGCAACACTTGCCCCATGATCCACCTGGGTGTGAACATCGACCACGTCGCCACTTTGCGCCAGGCACGCCGCGGGCACGAGCCCGACGCCCTCCAGGCCGCCCACGAGGCCGTTCTGGGCGGCGCATCGATCATCACGGTTCACCTGCGGGAGGACCGTCGGCACATCACCGACGGCGATGTTGAGCGGCTGGCGGCCACGCTGAGCGGCGGCGTGCGGCTCAATCTGGAGATGGCGGCGACCGACGAGATGGTCAAGATCGCCCTGCGGCTTCGCAGAGCCCATGGTGCCCCGCAGATGGTTACGCTGGTGCCCGAGAAGCGGCAGGAACTCACCACCGAGGGCGGGTTGAACGTCGTCGGTGTGGAGGCGCGGATGAAAACGGTCGTGGCGCGGCTCAAAGGGGGCGGGGGGGCGAAGGGGGGCGGCGGCATGACCGTCAGCGCCTTCATCGAGGCGTCGGACCGCCAGGTGGCGGCGGCCGCCCGGGCCGGGTTTGATGCCTGCGAGTTCCACACCGGGCCGTACGCCCACGCGTTCGCGGCGTCGGGGGGTGACTTTGGCCTGGGGTCCGTCGGCGCGGAGCTTGACCGTGTAGCGAATGCCGGGGCCGCGGCCTGGGAGCTGGGGATGCGGTTTCACGCCGGGCACGCGCTGAACTACCAGAACGTGCGGCCGGTCGCCGCCTTGGATGGGGTGGCCGAGTTGCACATCGGGCACTCGATCGTGAGCCGCGCGGTCTTCACAGGCCTGCGTTCGGCGGTGGCCGAGATGGTTCGGCTGATGGAGCCTGCGTGGTGAGCGACCCTCGGTTGGCCCACTTCAAAGTGATGCTCGCCTACGAGCGTCACGCCACGGTGGCGGTGGAGCGGAGCCTGCTTTCGGTGCCCGCGGCTGGGCGCGCCGAGCCGGGGTACCTCAAGGCGGCGGCGATCTTCGGGCACATCCAGCAGGCGACGTACCTCTGGCTGGTGCGGCTGGGCGAGCTTGAGGCGCGGCCGTTTGAGATGTTCCCGGCGTGGAGCCCGGAGCAATCGGCGGCGGATGCGGCGGAAAGCCACGCGGCGATGGAGCGGCTGCTGGCCGGGCTCGATGGGCAGGGGCTTGAGCGCGCGGTGGCGTACACCAGCCTTGACGGGACCGCCTACCGGAGCACCGTGGGCGAGATCCTCACGCACGTGTTCAACCATGCGACCTACCACCGCGGGCAGATCGCGCTGCTGGTGGCCGGGGCGGGCGGGGAGCGTGCGACCACCGACTTCATCGCGTTCTCGCGGGTGAAGGGCGGCTGAGAGAAGAGGAGGGGATTTCAGCGGGTCGCGCTGGATGAACGGGGATCAGTTCCCCGCGGCCTGCATCACATCGTCGTAGGAGCCCATGATGTCGATGCCCGTGCCGGTGGTGTAGGGCACGGTGGTGATGCCGCCGCTGGGTGTGCCGAACGATTTGGTGGCGTTGTCGTAGCGCCCCATGAAGAAGCCGTCGGAACCAGCGGACTGGAAGACGATCGAGCCCTTGGCCGCGGCGGGCTTGGTGGGGTCGTTCTGCTGCGGGAAGGCGGGGTTGCCCAAGAGCGCGGCCATGGTGGCGACGCGACCGGTGGCGAAGCTGCCGCCGAGCATGCTGGAGTTGTTCTGGTCGCGCTGGTCGCGCCCGATGCGTGTTGAGGTGAGCACGCCGGCGTTGGAGGCCCAGTAGAACTTGGCGAGCGTTGAGGAGTTGTCGGCGGCGAACTCGGTTGAGGGGCGCTCGTCGGCCACCCAAGCAAGGATGGGGTTGCCGAACGCATCGACGATCTGGGGCATGAGCTGGTTGTTGGCCGAGCCGACGAGGCCGCTGTCGGCGACGAGCGAGCTCTTGTCGGGGGCGAAATACCCCTTGCCTGTGCCCGATGCGCCGATTTTGGTCAGGTCGATCCGCACGGGGGTGCTGCCGCCGGGGCCGACGTCAAAGATGACGCCCGCCGAAGGTGGTGCCTGCGTGATGCCGCCCGCAATGTCCAGCAGCAGGTTCTGCATGCCGGTGAAGCCGCCGTTAGCGGTGGCGTTGGCGGCTGCGCCCATCGCGGCGGGTGAGAAGTAGCCGGGGTTGCGCTTGTTGTCGGTGAAGAACTGGTTGCTGGCGTTGCTGAGGTCGCGCAGCGTGGCCATGGTGGCGACCTTGCGCGACTGGCGGCGTGCGCCGGCCAGGGCTGGGATGAGGATGGCGATGACCACGCCGATGATGGCGATGACCACCAGCAGCTCGACCAGCGAGAAGGCGGAGGGGTTGCGGTGGGCGCGGGTGTTGGCAGGCTTCATAGCGGGGCTCCATCCGGCGCGCAACGGCCACGCCGACACAGGGCTATTCGTCTCCGGCGGGTGGATTGATCCACCGGACGGTCGCGAGTGGCGCAAACAGGTAACAAGTGTCCGAACATATGCCGCACGAGACATCGGACACCAATAGTAGGGCGGGCCACAAAATGGAGCCTGCGGGGGTCGGATCGGGCCGTGTTGCCGGCACCAGCGGTGCTGGGCCCGGCGGAGGGCTCGTACGCTGGTGGCCCTATGGCGCGAATGTCGCTTGCTGTGCCTGCTGACTACATCCTCGCGCGTGACGCCTGCTCGTACGGCTACTTCCTGCTCGCCCCGAACTACTGGCACGTACCGACGCAGACGCTCTGGCGCGTGGTAGAGCTTCCTTCGGGCCCGGTTCGCATCGGCATCTCGCAGCCGGGGGCGACCTGGAGGGTGGCGAAAGGGCGGGCCCTGGTCGTCAGCACGCACCGCGCGGTCGGCAAGGCCGACCGGCCGGAACTCGCCAGGCAGGTCACCCGGATGCTGCGCCTTGATGAGCAGCCGGACGTGCTCGCGGCGTTTCACCGGCTCGATGGGCGCTGGAAGCGGCTCGGCTCGGGCCGGCTCTTCCGCTCGCCGACGATGTGGGAAGACGTGGTGAAGACGGTGACCAGCTGCAACGTCGCCTGGCCCAACACCATGACGATGAACGCGCGGCTGTGCGAGGTCTACGGCGCGCCGGTGCCCGGCTTGGGCGTCGGCGCGAAGGGGCTCTCGTTCCCGACGCCCGAGACCATCGCCCGGCAACGCCCGCTGTCGCTGCGCACGCGCTGCCGCGTCGGTTACCGCGATGCGCGCATCGTTGCGCTGGCGAAGATGTTCGTGAGCGGCGAGGTGCGTCCCGGCTGGTTTGAGGACCCCGCCACGCCCGACGAAGACGTGCGGGCAGCGCTGATTGAACTGCCCGGGATCGGCCCGTACGCGGCGCACAACGTCATGCAGTTGCTTGGGCGCTACGGGCATCTGCCCCTTGACAGCGAGAGCGTGCGGCACGCGCGGACGATCCTGGGGTTCAAGGGCCCGGCACCACGGATGATGAAGCGGCTTGAGCGTCACTACGCGCCGTTTGGCTCGCACAAGTTCAGGTCGTACTGGCTTGAGCTGTGGGACTTCTATCAGTCCAAGCGGGGCAAGGCCCACACCTGGGACCGTGAGACCACCGGGCGGACGTTCACCGCGGCGATGCTGGCTGGGTAGCGTCTCCAGCCCGGGCGGCCCAAGCGTCGATGTACACCGGGCCGATGTTTGTTGCACAAGCCCATTCTTTCGCCTCGCAAGCGCGGCTCGCCGTCACGTTGTCGTGGGTCGCCGGGTATACCAACGTGCTCTGCCTGCTGGTGGTGGCGCACCCGACGAGCCACATCTCGGGCACTGCGTCGCTGGTTGGGCAGTACCTTGTTGAGCCCTCGCGATACGCCGCGGAGATCTGGCCGCTGGCGTTCATCCTTGCGGCGTTTCTGGTCGGCGCGGGGGTGTCGGGCGTGCTGACGGAGGTGGGCCGCCGGCGCGGGTGGGACTCGATCTACGTGCTCCCGATCGCGGTTGAAGCGCTCCTGCTGGTGGGTGTGGCGCTGGGGATCCAGCTCGGCGCGGGCGCGTCGATCGCGGGCGGGCCGGTGCTCTGGACGGTGCTGGGGTGCGCCGCGGGCGCGATGGGCCTGCAGAACGCGACGATCACGCGCATCAGCGCCGGCGTGGTGCGCACCACGCACGTCACCGGCGTGGTGACCGACCTTGGCATGGAGACGGCCCAGCTGCTGATCTACCTGTGGGACCACCGGCGCCTGGGCGCGCCCCACCCGCACCACGCCCACCGCCGGCACGAGAACCCGCTTTCGATTACGCGGCTGGCGCTGCTGCTGAGCATCTTCGGCAGCTTTGTCTTCGGCGCTGCGCTCGCCGCGGTGCTCTTTGACCACGCGGCGACCCGCGGTGTGGCGGTCTACCCGCCGGTGCTCTTCCTGCTGTGGATCATCTTCATCGACTCGACCCGGCCGATCGCCGAGATCGAGTCGCTCGGTGACGAGCACGCGGGCGACCACGGCCTGCCGCCGGAGATGGCTGTCTTCCACATCCGGCGCGACGCCCGCCGTAAGGGGCGCACGCACCGCCTTCCCAACCTGCTCACCTGGGCCGACAACCTGCCTGACCGTGTGCGCGTCGTCGTGCTCGACCTTGACCACATCGCGGTGCTCGATGACAACGCGGCGATGGAGCTGATGGCGGCGGTCAGTCACCTCACGCGGGCCGATCGCAAGCTGGTCATCGCCGGCATCACCGTCAGTCAGTACACCCAACTCGAGAGCCTCGGCGTGGTGTCGCGTCTGGCGCCGTTGAGCATCCACGCCGACCTCGATCTGGCGATCGCTCGAGGGTTGTCGCTGCTGTGAAGCAAGTGCTTGCCGCTCTGTGAGGGGCAGGCAAGTGTGTTGCAGCCCGGGCACCCCGGATGGTTACATTCCTCGCGCTGTGAGCCATCGGTCGATCGCCCCCAGGTACGCCCCCCAGTCCGCCCAGTCATGGAAGTGATCGCCCGCAAGCTCGACGTACTCGCCGTGCCTGGCGATCCTGGCCAACGAGCGGCCGTGCTCCACGGGAACGATGCTGTCGTTGACGCCGTGCACGATCAGCACGGGTGCATCGAGCGACTCAAGCACCCGATCGTTGCGGAACGGGTGCTTCACAAGGAGCACGGGCACCGCGAAACCGCCGGCGAACGACGCCACGCTCGTGAACGTGCTCTGCAGGATCATCCCGCCGGAGGGCTCCCGCGCCGTCGCGAGCTGGCACGCCACACCGCCTCCGACCGACCAGCCGAAGTACACCACCCGCTGCTGGTCGCACCACGGCTGCTTCGCGACCCAGTCGGCGACGGCGACCATGTCGTCACCAATTTCTTTCTGGCCCGGCGACCCTGCCATTGTGCCGTACCCGCGGTACTCCGGCGCCACCACCGTGATCCCCCGTGAGCGAAGGTGCTCCTCCAGCCGCGAGCCGACTCCGTCGCGCGCAAGCTCCGCGTTGCCGTGGAACACGATCACCACCGGCCCCGGCTCTGCGGCCCGCCCGTTGGTCGGCCGCATCACGATCGTTTCGATCACCCCTTCCGGCCCGGTCACACCCACCACTTCCACGCCGCCACCGGCCGGCGGCACGAACGGAGGGCGGGCGGCGATCATGTACGTCGGGAACAGCAAACGCGTCTGTATCGCGTACACGACGATCGCCCACGCGGCGTAGATCACCACGAGGGCGATCAACCAGCTTCGAAGCCGTTGTTTCCAGGACCGCTTCGCTTTGGCATCCATGCATCCAAGTGTTGGCTGGAGCGAAGGAGGGCGTGCCCCGAGCGGGCACCCTTTTCCGCTACACTCCCCCGCGCGTGAGCAACGACCGCCCCCCGAATCCGCCGCTCCTTCACAAGGTCTCCCAGGGCGATCAGCTCGCCGTGCGCGAACTCACCAAGCGCTACGGCGGGCTTGTCTATGCCCTTGCGCGCCGGATGTGCTACTCGCAAGGGGAGATCGAGGACGCCGTTCAAGAGGTCTTCATCGCGATCTGGAAGTCGTCGGGGCGGTTTGACGCCTCGATCGCCGCCGAAGAGACGTTTATCGGAATGGTCGCTCGGCGCCGGTTGATTGACCGACGCCGCAGGTCGATCCGCCGGTCGGTCGAGCGTCCGACGGAGGACTTTTCGTACGTCCCCGCGGCCACTGACAGCGGTTCTGAGCAGAGCACAGCCCTTTCAGACGACGCCCAACTGGCCCAGCGCCTGCTGGCCACGCTGCGCCCGGAGCAGCAGAAAGTGCTGCGGCTTTCGATCGGCCAGGACCTCAGCCACGAGCAGATCGCCGAGTTATTGTCCATGCCACTCGGCACAGTCAAAACACACGTGCGCCGGGGGCTGATCGCCTTGCGCGAAGCGATGCAGAAAGCGAATCCAGACGCCGGCGGCGGCGAAGAACCTTGAGCATGGACAACCGCCACCCCAACCAGTCACCAAACGACGGCCCGGCCGATCAGCCCATCTCCCGGCTGGACGAGTTGCTGGCCGATCGTGCGATCGGTGGGTTGGGCGACGGCGAGCATGCCGAGCTGGCCCGCCTGCTGGCCAGCGCCGGCAAGGCCGAGGATTCGAGCCTCGACCTTGCCGCCGCGGCCTGCTCAGCGGCGTTCAACCCGGACGATTCATCTGTTGAACTCCCCGCCTCGCTGCTGGCTGCGCTTGGGCGCGAGGGCGAAGCGTGGTGCGGCGGGGTGCACAGTCAAGACGGCTTGGCCGGTCGGATCGGCGCATCGTCGCGCAGCGCGCGTCACAGCGCGGTGCGAACACCCGTGGTGATGGGTCGCCGGTTCTCGCGTGAGTACGGCGGCTGGCTGGCCGCTGCGGCGTGCCTGGTCTTTGGTGTCTACTCGTGGAACACCCGCGACATGGGCGACGATTCGCAGATGGGGCCGCCGCGACCCGCCATCATGAATGCCAGCGCGGACCTTACCCCCAAGTTCCTTGCGCGTCCGTTCGAGCTGGCCGCCGATCGGCTCGACCGTTGGTTCAACGAGTCGAAGGGCCCGAATATCCAGGTTGTGCCGCTCGGTTCGGCCGTCCCTGATGCGGGGACCGATGTCGCCGTTGGTCAGGTGATGTGGAACCCCGAGGACGGCAGCGGCGTGCTGCAGATCAACGGGCTTGAGGATGCCAGGATGAGCGCGAAGCGGACCTACCGCGTGAGCGTGCGGTGCTCCAAGTCCGGCAAGCAGGTGACCGTTGAGACAGGCTCCGTCACGCTCCACCCCGGCCAGACGGAGGTTGTCGTTGCGATCAACCCGCCGGTGATGGTCCACGGGGCCGCGGCGTTTGTGGTGAGCGTCTGCAGCCAGGGGCTGATGGGCGTCTCTCAGAGCGAGGGTGTGATTGGCATCGGCGGCGTGCTCGGCGAGGGTGCCTCCCAGCCCGAGCCGCACGAGAGCTGGTAACACCCAGCGTCCAACGCTCAATGTAAATGTCAGTGTTGTTCCGCCGTCAGGCGCACGCGGTCGACCATGGTCGCGGTCCCCGGGGCGATCGGGCCGGTGAACCGAAGAATCGCGGCCTCGCCGGTGTGCAGGTCGCCGCGCCCGGGTTGGTCGTTGCGAAGCAGCTCCGCCAGCAGCTCAGAGAGCGTGGGGTTGTGACCGGCGATGAGCACGTTCTCTTCGGGCGGTTCGGCCGTCAGCATCGAGATGATCGGGCGTACGCCGGCATCGGTGCTCAGGCACGCGTCGGTGCGGAGCGGCACCCCCAGGTGCCGGGCCACAACCTGTGCGGTCGTGTGTGCCCGCAGGACGGGGCTTGAGATGACCACCGATGGGCGCGGCCCGTGCGTCGCCAGATGAACGCCGATGAACTCCGCCTCTGCGTGCCCACGCGCAACCAGCGGGCGCGCGTGGTCGGTCGGGTAGGCGTCGTGCGGGGCGGCCTTGCCGTGGCGCAGGATGATGAGCGTGCGGGCGCTCACAGGCCGTACTCCGCCCAACTGGTTGACGTCTCGGTGACGCGGACACGCTCGAGCTTCACCCCCGGTGGGAAGCGGTAGCCGTCGCCGCGGTCGTCGGTGTAGGTCTTGCCCGCGGCCAGCTCCGCCGACAGGTGGTCGAAGATGTACTTCGCCAGCAACTCGGTGGTGGGGTCGGCGCTCTCGAACACGACCACCCGCTCGTCGACGCTCTTGAGCTGCGGCAACAGCGGGTCGTTGCTGTTGACGGCCATGGCGTGATCGAAGCGGCCGATGAACGCGCTGACGGCGAGCTTGAGCGTCTTGAAATCGCAGACCATCTCGTTCTGATCAAGCAGCGGCGACGCGAGCACGACGTCGATCCGCCGGCTGTGCCCGTGCGGGAAGCGGCAGAGCCCCGGGTGCTTGCTGAGCATGTGCCCGGACTCGACGTGGAACGATTTGCAGACGCGGTAGGTCATCGGAAGGCTCTTTTACCACAGAGACACAGAGGCACAGAGAAGAGAAAGGCAGGCTGTGGACAATCACGGATCAGCGAATGCTCTGGATTGATCCGTGCATATCCGTGTTCATCCGTGGCTGGTCTTTGTCTTTGAGTGATGTTCAAACTCGGGCGGGAGATCGGCCAACGGTCTGCACTTTGGGTTCAACTGGTTTTTCGGAATGGGGGAAGTAATCCTGGATCGCCGCGACGCCCCAGTCGCCGGCGCGGAGGGCCTCAATCGCCTTCACCGTTGCCCACGCACCGGTGGTGGTGGTGATCATCGGGATGCCCAGGCGGACGGCCGCGGCACGGATGCGTCCTTCGTCGGTCTGCCAGCCGGTCTTGGTCGGTGTGTTGATGACCAGCTGCACCTCGCCGCTCTGCATGAGGTCGAGGATGTTGGGGCGCACGCTCTCGGCGATCTTCGGCAGCACGCGGACGTCCATCGGCGGGTCCATGGCCCGCAGGTACGCGCCGAAGCCCGACGACGTGCAGACGGTGAAGCCCATCTTCAGCAGGTCGGCCACAAGGGGCACCATGTACGCGCGGTCCTGCTCGCGGACCGAGACGAACGCGTTGCCCGCCAGGGGCAGCTGCGTCCCCGCGGCCATCTGGCTCTTGGCGAACGCGATCGGGAACGACTTGTCGATCCCCATCACCTCGCCGGTGGAGCGCATCTCCGGGCCAAGGACGACGTCGACACCCGGGAACTTGCTGAACGGGAAGACCGACTCCTTCACGGAGTAGAAGCCCTTGGTCACAACTTCCTTCACGCCCATCTCGGCGAGGGTTTTGCCCATCATCACTTTGGCGGCGATGCGCGGCCAGGGTGTGCCGGTGGCCTTGCCGACGAACGGCGCCGTTCGGCTGGCGCGGGGGTTGACCTCGATGATGTAGACCTTGCCCTCCTTCACGGCCATCTGCACGTTCATCAGGCCCTTGACGCGCAGGTGCTTGGCCAGTTCGCGGGCGATCCGCTTGATCTCGTTCACCGTCGCTTCGGCGAGCGCGTAGGCGGGGATGGCGCAGGCGCTGTCACCGCTGTGGATGCCGGCCTGCTCGATATGCTCCATCACGCCGCAGACGATCGCCTGGCGGCCGCTCTGGGCGGGTGAGTCGATCGGTTGGGCGGGGTCAAAGTCGGCGACGACGTCGACGTCGACCTCGGTGGCGTCGTTGAGGAAGCGGTCGATCAACACGGGCGCATCGTCCATCTCGCTGATGCGCACGGCGTTGCTCATGTAGGAGACGAGCGACTTCTCGTCGGAGCAGATCTCCATGCCGCGCCCGCCGAGCACGTACGACGGACGGACAAGGACTGGGTAGCCGATGGTGTTGGCGATCTCGACGGCCTGCTGGAGCGTGCGTGCCGTGCCGGAGGGGGGCTTGCTGAGGTTGAGCTTCACCAGGAGCGCATCGAAGCGCTTGCGGTCCTCGGCGAGGTCGATGGA
>JAUXUZ010000152.1 GCA_030680655.1 Phycisphaerales bacterium | reverse complement strand
ACGCGATGGATGCGCTGCTCTACATGACCACCGGCATGCTCGACCGCCACGACGCTGACATCCAGGTGGAGACGGCCGTGTGCAAGGTCTTCTCCAGCGAGTACGGCTGGCGCGTCGTCAACGACGCCATGCAGATCATGGGCGGCGAGTCGTACATGACCGAGAACGAGATCGAGCGCATCTTCCGCGACACACGCATCGACTTGATCGTCGAGGGCGCCAACGAGGTGATGCAGAACTACATCTTCGGCTACGGCGGCAAGCAGCTGGCCGAGCAGATGCTGGGCATCAAGAACGCCCTGATGAAGGACGAGGGCGAGAGCCTGGGCGCGTTCGTCGCCAAGGCGGGCAAGAACGCCCTGCGCCCGGCCATCATGAAGAAGGCGGTCCCCCTCGGGCTCGAGGTCTTCTTCGGCTTCAAGCCGGCCATGAGCAAGGTGACGGCGGTCCTCCCCGAGAACCAGGCCTACGCCGACCGCCTGGCGTACCTCGCACGCGAGCTCTCCTACCAGTTCAAGATCAACAGCAAGAAGTGGGACGTGAAGATCCTCGACCGCCAGGCCATCCAGGCCCGCGTCGCCAACGTCGCCATCCTCCTCCACGCCTTCGCCGCCACGCTCGCGAAGCTCGACGCCGACTGCCGCGCGCACGCGGGCAACGGTGCCGGCGCTGCCGACACCGAGTTCCAGCGTGACAAGGCGGCGGCCCACCACTTCTTCGACCTCGCCCAGCGCGAGATCGAGCAGAACATCGTCGCCCTGACCGTCAACGCCGACTCGACCATGCTCAGCGCCGCCGACGCGGCCATGAAGCACTCGGCCACCGAGCCCAACAGCGATTTCGCCATCCACGAGAAGTCACCCAACGCGCAGGGCACCGGGCGCGTGCTGAAGCAAGACGGCATCAAGCAGTTCCCGGGCACACCCATGGTCCCCCACACCGACGAAGCCCGGTCGCGTCAGACCTGCCTCACCAAGGCCTGAGCCGTACCCCTTTCGAGGTGGATGAAACCGAACAAATGCTGGGCATTTGCCCTAGTACGTTGTATACTCCAGTTGTACCCCGACGCTGACGGGTTTCCGTGTCGCGCGGTCGGGTTCCCGGTGGCCGCCAATCTGGCCTGACCACCTTCTGCCCGGTTCCACGCGAACAAGCCGGTTTTATCCGCGGATTGGTGGCTGTTCACCGGCCCGCCTCCATTGCGCTGATTACCAGCGCCTTTGACATCACAGGAGTAGCACCCATGGCAACGTATCCAAACGAATCGCCTGGCCAGCGCCCTGCGTCGAACGACCCAGATGCGCTCAGCACCGCCCAGTTGCAGGAGCAGCAGACGTCGACGCTGATGGAGATCAAGGGCGCTCTGGGCATCCCCGTCGATCGCGCGGTGCCAATGAACCCCGCCGACATCCACCGCGTCGACGACCTGCAAGACGAGCTGATGGCCACGGGGTCGCCCGAGGGTCGCCCACCTTCGCACGCGCTGCGCATGGCCGAGTGGCGGTGGCTGGCGCTGGGCATCGCCGTGCTGCTGGCCGGCGGGCTTGTATGGGCCGTCACACAGGGAGTTGACGCCTGGTGGATCGTGCTCTCTGGCCTGCTCTTGATCTGCCTGCTCGGCATCGGCGCTGCGCCCGTTCTGTACGCCGGCATGCTCCGCGGCGGCGAGGAGCGCAACGCACGCAAAACGGCCTCGGCGGTGGTCAAGGGGTCGGCGGTGATCAACCGCTGACGGTCGGTCGGTGAACCCAGAGGTGGAGTCCTGCCGCACGCTCAGCAACCCCTCATTCGGGCGGGCGGTTGCTGCGTCCGGGTTTCTCCCCTACGATCCGCCCCGACTCACCTTAAGGACCCCCCCACATGAAGGCAATCGATATCCGCCCCGGTTACGGCATCAAGATGGACGGCAAGTTCTGCGTCGTCACCGGCTACGAGTTCCGCAACCCCGGGAACCTCCGTTCCTTCTGCAACATCAAGTACAAGGATGTGCAGAAAGGGGGCGTCGTCGAGCGCCGCTTCAACCCGTCCGACGAGATGGATGTGATCGACCTGGACCGCCGCCCCATGGAATACCTCTACAACGAGGGCAAGGATGCGGTCTTCATGGACAACGAGACGTTCGACCAGCTCACCATCCCTGAGGCGGTGCTGGGCGAGAGCCTCAAGTACCTCCGCGCCAACGCCACCGCCGTTGTCCTGCTCCACGACGGCCGCCCGCTGCTGATCGAGCTCCCCGCCGCCGTCGAGCTCGTCGTGACCGAGACCGAGCCGGGCGTGCGGAACGCCACCGTCACCAACGTGCAGAAAGAAGCCACGATGGAGACGGGCCTGCTCACCCGCGTGCCGGCCTTCATCGCCCAGGGCGAGACGGTCCGCATCTCCACCGCCGACGGCTCGTACATGAGCCGCGCTTCGAAGGAGTGAGCGGAAGGGATCAAGGGACCAAGGGACCAAGGGACCAAGGGATCAAGGGATCAAGGGATCAAGAAGAGGCTCCAGCCGTGCTGGGGCCTTTTTCGTTTTCTCGATCCCTCGGTCCCTTGATGCCCTCTTACTCTCCCCCATGCTGATCCTCATGGGGCTCCGCGGCAGCGGCAAGAGCACGGTCGGGCGGCTGGTGGGCGCGGCCCTCAATGTCCCGTTCGCCGATCTCGACGACCGCACCGCGATGACCGCCGTCCGCAAGCAACTGGTCCCCGCCGGATCGAGCGTCGCGGTCGTTCTGCAGACGCTCGGCGAGCAGCGGTTCAGAAGGATTGAAGAAGAGGCGCTGTTCGAGGCCGTCAACAAGCCCGCGTGCGATATCGCCGTGCTGGCCCTGGGCGGCGGCACCCCGACCCATCCCGGCTCGCTGGCGGTCATTCAGGCGCGGCTGAACGACACCGATCGAAAGACCCAACTGGTCTACCTGCGAGCAACACCGGCCACGCTCGCCGCTCGCCTGAACGCCACCGACCTCTCGCAACGCCCATCCCTCACCGGCCGCGGTGTTGTTGAAGAGATCGGTGAGTTGTTCGCCAATCGCGACCCGCTCTACACGTCGATCGCCACTCGCATCATCGATGTCGACGGGCTCACGCCCCAGCAGACCGCCTCCCTCATCCTGCGCCCACCACCGTGCGCTTAAACGGCGCCCTTAAGCTCCTGGCGGAGGGTCTCCGCCAGCGCGTGCAGCTCCGAATCGCCAAAGGACGACTTGATCCCCGCCAGCGCAGCGCTGGCCCGCTTGGGGTTCTTCAGGTAGCGGTGCGAAACCAGCGCCAGCATCAGCCGCACCCGTCCTTCCTCAGGGTCGGCGAGCCCCTTC
>JAUXUZ010000150.1 GCA_030680655.1 Phycisphaerales bacterium | reverse complement strand
CATAAACGGCCGGTCAAGGTGCACAAACGGCGCATCACCGTCCACAGGCAGCGACCGCGCCAGCTTCACCGCTCCCACCAGCATCAGCGGCGCAACCTCCCCCGCGCCGCGCGCCATCGCGAGGATCGCCCCCGTCATGATCCCCGGCATCGCCCGCGGCAGCACCACCCGCTGGATCGTCTGCCACTTCGTCGCCCCGCACCCCAGGCTCGCCTCGCGCACCGTCCGCGGCACCGCCGCGATCGCCTCCTCCGTCGCCACGATCACCACCGGCAGCGTCAGCAGCGCCAGCGTGATCGCCGACCAGAGCATCCCCTTGGTCCCCATCGTCGGCCCTCCGCCCGACTTCGCCTTCGCCTCAAAGAACCCGTGGAAGTACGGCGTCGACGCGACCAGCGCCGCCGCCCCCACAGCCGCTACCCCCCACGCTGCGAACGCGCCCCGCGCAAGCCAACGCTCCCGCGAGGCCTCACGCTTGCCCGGCGCCGGCTTGCTCAGCATCTGCAGCAGCACCGCCGACACCACCACCACCGCCAGCGACAACGCGCCGACCCACCACAGCGCCACCGCGCGCCCCGTGATCACACCGCCCGCAACACTGACCACCGCCCCTCCGTCAACGCCCGACCCGCGGTCCACAAACGCCCCCAGCATGTAGCAGAAAAACCCAAGCCCGAACACGCCGTACACGATGCTCGGAACACCCGCCAGGTTGTTGATCGCGATCCGCAGCAGGCTCGTCAGCGGTCCCTGCCGCGCGTACTCGCGCAGGTAAAGCGCGGCGATCACACCCAGCGGCACCACCACGATGCTCAGCAGGATCGTCAGCGTCACCGTCCCCACGATCACCGGGAAGATCCCGCCGGCGGTGTTGGCATCGCGCGGCTCGCCGCTGACAAACTCCCACCACCGCGAGCAGTAGACGCCGAGCTTGCCCGCCACGCCCAGGCCGTTGGGCTGCACCGCACGCACCACCTGCGAAAGCCGCATCGGCAGTTCCGCCTGCGTCGGGCGCTCGGGCGCGAACCGGCCCGTGGCCGGGTCGGTCACCACCAGCCGCCACTGGGCATCGGCCGCTTCAAGACCCGCAACCTCCACCTGCACCTTGGCGTACTCAGCGTTGAGCCCCTCCACCGCAGCGTGCGACCGCACCTTCAACTCCGCCAGGCGCGCCGGCGTCATCGCCCCGCCGTACCACGGCCCTTCCGCATAGCAGAACACAAGCCCAAGCAAGCCCACCACCAGCAGCGCCGCGTTCATCGTCAGCCGCCCCGGCTGCGGCGGCGGCAGGAACCCCGGCTCGATCGGCGTGGACGCTCTCAACCGCGTCAGCACAAACCCCAGACAGAGCAGGCCGACAACACCCGCCCCGATCGGCAGCGCCGTCCGCGCCGGCCCGAGCGAAGCGGGCAGCAGTGTGTCCGCGCCCCCCTGCTCGCTCCGCGCCAGCGCGATCTCCGCCGCGCTCACCTTGAGCCGCTCGGCCTCGATCCGCCGGTTGATCGCCCCCATCCGGCCTTCCTTGAGCTCGTGCACCCGCGCCGCAACCTCACGCGCTGGCCCGTGCTGCTCCGCGTAGGCCACCATCACCGCTTCCGGCGAGCTGTCCCACACCGTGCGCTCCACAACCACCACACCGCTGCCTGCGGGCTCCACGCGCCGCTCGGTGCGCCCGTCGCCGCTCCCTTCCAGCGCGACCAGATCGGCGGGCGGCGCGCCCAGCGGCCGGCGCACC
>JAUXUZ010000141.1 GCA_030680655.1 Phycisphaerales bacterium | reverse complement strand
AGAGGAAAAGCACCTTAACCCGGGCTTGTCCCACCGAGGAGTATTGCACACAAACCTGTCGGCAGGGAATCAAATCGCGAATCGATTTGATTCTCAGTTCCGGGAGAATCGGTGTGCGCGATGGGCGTGTTTGGGGGTTTGCACAGTTTGGCCCTGGGTGGCGTGCAAGCTATGAACGGCCGCCCGTGAATGGGGGTTTGGGCGGTGGCGAAGCGGCGGTTGAGAGGGTGCCGTTGCGCTTCGGTGTGGAGTCGGGGAGTCGTTGGTGCTGCGTTGTGGCGTGCGGCGTTTGCGGGTTGGCTGCTGTGGGTGGGGGAGCGGTGGTGGTGTCGCGGGCGAGTTCGGTGGCGCGCGGGGATGGGGAACGTGAGGAGGAGTTTGCGTGTGTGCCCGGTGGCGCAGGAGCGGGCGCGTCGGGTGACGCATCGGCGAGGGGTTTTACGCGGAGGATGGCGGTGGCGGCGCGGAGGCGGAGGGAGAGGCGGCGGAAGCGGGCGGCGCGGGTCTGGAGGTCGTCGTCGTCGAGTTGGGCGTTGTCGTCCGCGGCGGGGTCGGCGGTTTCGGCCATGACCTGGCGGAGGGCCTTGAGGGCCTCGCGCTGGGCCTGGATGAGGTCGGCGTTGAAGTCGGCGGTGAGGCTTTGGGAATGGACGAGCTGCATTGGTGGGGCCCCCTGTGTCTGGCCGCGGCTGGTGGAGTAGGGGTGCGGCGCGTCGCACGCGGATTAGCCCTGTTTTTCCACGTGTTTGCTGCGGTTCAGGGCGAAGTGTACATCAGGAAGTGGCGAAGTGCAAGGTAAATGTTTGGTATTAACGAAAACCGTCTATTTATGGGGTGGGGTAGGTTGCGTGAGGGGTGGGGGAGGGGGAAGGATGCGGTGTCGGGGGGTGCCCCGACTGCCCCCTCGGAGGGATCCGGCCGCGTAAGCCGTGGCCAATTCGGATGCAGCGCGATGCTCTGCCCCTTGGGTTTCCGGCTCTGGTCGGCTGTGCCTCCCGCCGCACGGTGCCTGCGGCAGCAAGGAGGGTGCGTTTTGTGTTTGGTTCCGGGGGTTTGCGGCCTTCGGGGCCTTGCGAACCCCCGGCTACGAACTTGCACCCGCTCCGGGGTGCTCGGAAACGGCCCGCGGGCGGGCCTTGCTTGCAGACATCAGCACCAATGAAAAGCCCCGGGTTGTGCCGGGGCTTTGACGCCGTGAGCGAATGCGGGATGCAGGCTGGAAGCCTGCACCACAAGTAACGCCGCTACGCCTGCTTCTTCACCACCGGCGCCGGTGCGTACGTCCCTTCGAGGATCGACTTCGCGTCGGCCTTCAGCCAGCCGCCGAGGATGCCGGCGTAGACGCTGCGGAAGTCGGTGTTGAACTTGAGGTCGCCCTGGTCGAGGTCGGTGAGGGACGGGTGGCGGCTCGCGACGCCGGGCTGGACCATCGGGCCGAAGAGGAACATGGGGGCGGCGGTGCCGTGGTCGGTGCCGTTGCTGCCGTTCTGGGCGACGCGTCGGCCGAACTCGCTGAAGACCATGGTGAGCACGCGGGCGTCGTTCTTGGTCGACTTGAGGTCGGCGTAGAAAGCCTTAACCGCGCTGGAGAGCTGCGTGAGGAGTTGGGCCTGGCGGCCCTGTGCGCCGCCCTGGTTGTCGTGGGTGTCGAAGCCGCCGAGGGTGACGTAGTAGACGCGCGTCTTGAGGTTGGCGTTCACCATCGACGCCACCATCTGCAGCTGCTCGCCCAGCTTGTTGTTGCCGGGGTACTGCACGCGTGACTTTGACGAGACGGCCTTGCGGATCATCTCACTGCTCACCTGCGCATCCAGGGCTGTGCGGGTGAGGAAGTTGCTGTTGGCGTCGCGGACGGCGGTCTTGGCGTCGCCTTCGTTCTGGGTGAGCTTGTCGTAGTACTTGCTCAGTTCCTTGCGCTCCAGCCCGCCCGTCCATCGGAAGGCTTCTGCGCTCTCGAAGGCGATCGGCTGGGCTTTGCGGCCGCGCATCGCCAGTGGGGCGTCGCGCTGCACGGCGATGCCGGGCTGGCCGATCGGCTCGGGGCTGCTGCCGTCGGGGCGGCCGCTCTCCCCCTTGCCGTAGCCGCAGCACTCGGCGTCGAAGTAGCGTCCGAGCCAGCCGTCGCCGGTGGCGGTGGTGTCGGCGGTCTGCCAGATGTCCATGCTCTTGAAGTGCGAGCGGTTGGGGTTGGGGTAGCCGACGCCCTGCACGATGGTCATCGTGCCGTCGTCGTAGAGGTCCTTGAAGCCCGCCAGCGACGGGTGCAATCCCACGTCGTTGTTGCCGAGCTTGAGCACCTGGTCGGCCTTGATGCCGATCACCGGGCGTGAGCGGTAGTAGGCGTCGTCACGGAAGGGGACGACGGTGTTCAGGCCGTCGTTGCCGCCGGAAAGCTGGATGACGACCAGCACGCGCTCCTCGGGCACGCCGGGGATGCTGCTGAGGCCCGCGGCGGGCTGCATGCCCAGGGCGCTGCGCTGGATGAACGATGGTACCGCTACCGCCGCGGAGGCGAGCGTCAGCCCGGTGTAGAGGAATTCGCGGCGGGTAAAGGCGATCAGTTCGCGGTCGGACACGGGTGGACTCCTTGGGAGGAGGGGATCGGGCGGAGTGGGGAGCGGGGGCAGGTGGGTGAACGGCGGATCAGCAGAGCTGGTACTCGGGCAGGCTGGTGACCAGAAGCATCAGGTCAACCATGAAGGCATCATCGAACGTGCCGGTGGGGGCGCGGTCGACGACGAACTGCTCGATGGCGGGGCGCGCGACGGGCGTCGCGGTGCCGACGGCGAACTTGAGGATCGCGTCAAGCTTGCCCTTCGCCGTGCCGTCTTTGAAGTCTTCGGGGTAGGCGTCGGCGAGCTGCGCGAGCAGCGCTGCGCCGCTGAACTTCTCTTTGTCGGCGAGGCCGTCGCGCCCCTGCATGCGCCGGCCGGTGAGCAGGAAGACCATCAGGTTCTGGCGGACGAACATCGTGCTGGTGTTCACCCATGCGCGGCCACCGTCCCACCCCTTGACCGACGGCGGGAAGAAGACGTTCTGGCCCATGCGGTCGCTGGCGTCTACCAGGACGTTGATATCGCGCACGGGGGCGTTCAG
>JAUXUZ010000139.1 GCA_030680655.1 Phycisphaerales bacterium | reverse complement strand
CAAGGTCGGTGCCGTGCTCCGAGGGTGGGGGCCCGACGCGGGTGAGGCCGCCCCCGCTGACTACGACGACGTGGACGACTTTGACGGTGTTGAGTTCGGCGAGGGCGGTGCCAACGCGGGGCCGATCGACTCGTCCGGGCGGATCATCACGCAGACCGACGTCAACGGCGTGGTCGAGACGGCGTCGGGGCTCAACGTTGCGTTGCGCGGCTGGAGGCAGCGCGTGATCGTCGATAAGGTCGAGCCTTACAACTACGCGGTCGTCCGCAGCGACGACTACGAGAACCTCGGGTCGGCACCGGTGGTCGCCGTGAACCAGTTCGCCCTCCGCGTCACCGTCATCGTCACTTACGCCGCGCCCGGCGCGGCACAGCCCGCCGAGATGGCGCGGCTGGTCTGGATCGTCCCCTGAACCAGTCCCTTCAGTCAACGTCCTCGGAGGCCCAAGGACCGCTCATGACCACCAACTTGGCCACAACTCGGCGACCGATCAGGAAGAACCGGCTGGACCGGCGCGGCGTCGTCGCCATCCTGGCGATGATGTTCCTGGTGCTGTTCGGCTCGCTCGGCGTCGCCATGGCCATCGCGTCCAAGGGTAACCTCCGCACGGCCTCTACGCACATCCACGTCGTCCGCGCCACCGGCGCGGCCGAGACGGGGCTGGCCGTGGGCGCCAAACGCCTGCAGGAGGCGTCCGCCCGGTTCATCATCGCCTCCAGCGATACGACCGGCTCGCTGATGTGGAAGATGTGGTCGGGCACCGCGACCGGCTCCGACACGCGCATGAGCGTGCAGAACCCGGCGGGGTTCGTCGAGTCTGGCCTGCCGGCCGGCATCGCGCAGGCGCTGGTGAACTGCCACAACGCCGACAACAACAAGCTGGTGTTCGGCGGCAACTCATCGACCGCTTCGATCAACGGTGCGCCCTCCGGCAGCGACAGCAACGTCTACAAGACCACCAACTGGGTTGTGACGCCCGTGGTCGCCATCGACGGCATCGCGACCGACGCCGGCTCAAAGCCCGCCGCGTACCAGATCAGCTACATCCCGCTGGCCGACGGCAACACCGTCCGCATCGTGGCGACCGGCTACTCGTCGATCTCCGCCAACGGCACGAGCTTCGCCTACGGCAGCCAGGACGGCACCGCCCCCGTCACGCGCACGATCTACCGCGACTTCAGGCTCACCAAGCGGCACAAGCACGCCATCGTCAGCCCCACCAAGATCATGATCGGACGCGGCGTCAACATCGAGGGCTCAGTCGGCGCGGCGTTCACCGACGTGGACAAGCCCACCGGCGATCCGCTGGTGATGAAGAGCGACTTCTACGGGCTCGACGCGGTCCTTGACGCCAAGCTCCGCGACCTCTTCGCCGGCATCGTGACCTACGACGTAGATGGGGACAACCGGCTGCGCGCGAACCACCCCACCGAGAGCCAGGGCATCCCGCCGGGCACCCGCGATTACGACGGCAACGGCACCGGCGACAACGCCTTCGCCGACGTCACCGCCGACGGCTACATCGATGACTACGACGTCTTCCTCAAGCACTACGACGCCAACGGTGACGGCAAACTGATCCTCTCCAACAACCTCACCGCCGGCACCCCCGCCGCGGGCATGACGCCCGAGTTCACCGCCGACGACGACCTGGCCCGGCTGATCGACGGCGGGCTGCCCGACCGCAACAAGAACGGGGTCAGCGGCTGGCAGGACAGCAACCGCAACGGACGGTGGGACGCGGGCGAGAACCTCAACGACTTTGACGCCGTGACGGGCACGTACCCAGACCGCGTGCTCGGCTGGCGCGACGGGTTCATCGACCGCAAGGACCTGTACGCGAAGGTCCGCGGCCGCCTGTTCTATCGCACAACCCAGGCGGCGTGGGAGACGGGCCAGTCCCACGACTACCAGACGGCCGTCAACGGCGCGGTGCGCCCCCCCTCTGGAGAGTCGCCCAGCAGCTTTAATGTGGGCGAAGCGGACATGCCCGATATCACCGTCGCCGACATGACATCGGCGACGACGGGCCTGCGCAGCGCAGCGAACGGGCAGTCGTTCGACACGCAGGTTGCCACACAGCTGGGCATCTCCACCGGAGCGCTGCCGACCTACACCGAGACCCGCACCGGCAACGTCCCCAAGTACTTCCGCTCGAACATGAGCAACGCTTCGGCCAAGGCGCTCACCGGCCAGGACCTGTTCGAGCGCATGCCCTTCAACAGCCCGGCGTTCACCGACTGGTACGTGCGGCCGCGCTACGAGAACATGACGTTCCGCGACGTGCAGATCCCCGCCGGAAACAACGGGCTATTCGTCAACTGCACGTTCGTCGGCGCCACGTACGTCCGCACCAACACCTCCAACACGCACACCAACTGGTCGCTGTACGGCAAGATGAACTGGGACAGCGCCTCCGGTGCGCCGGTGTTCGACACCACGTCGCTGGACAAGAGCGACTTCCTCCGCTACACCACCAACGTCTTCACCGACGGCCCGGCGAACTACGCCGACTTCCCCGACCCGCCGACGATCAACGGCGCCGTCAAGACCGGCGCCAACCGCAACACCAAGCTCTACAGCAACAACATCCGGTTTCACAACAGCCTGTTCGTCGGGTCGATCGTGAGCGACACCCCCAGCGTCTTCACGCCGGTCCGCAACAAGCTGCAGTTCACCGGCTCTACGCGGTTCACGTCGACCCACCCCGATCAGCCGGAGAACGCGGCGCTCAACCCCGAGAGCGCCGACGCCGCCGAGATTGCCAAGAGCAGCCTCATGCTCCCGCAGTACTCGGTGGACCTTGGGCAGTTCAACAGCCCGACCGATTCGTTCGCCGGTGGGCCCACGCCGCAGAACATCCAGCTCGCCGGCACGATCATCGCCGGCGTGCTCGACGCGCGCGGCAACACCGATATCAACGGCACCTTGTTGATGACGTACAAGCCCGTGCTGGGCCAGGCGCCGATGGAGTACAACGGGCAGGCCGCCGGCAATCCCGCCAACTTCAACACTACGCTCGGCTACTTCGGCCCGTCCGACGGCGACCAGGAGGCGCTCGACCCGGCCACCTTGCCCACCGTGGGCGGCGTCAAGATCGTCGGCTACGACATCAACGGCGACGGCCTGCCCGACACCGCCCCCAACGCCCCGCAGCCGGCGGGTTCAACGCCGGTCCCCTTCTACGGCTACGGGCGCATCAGCGTGCGTTGGAACCCCGACATGCCGATGCCCAACGGCATCATGCTCCCGATCTCGATCGTTCCTGTTGCGGGTTCCTACCGCGAGGGCAAGCCATGAACCACCCGCACACCCTCTGCGCCGCCGCCGCACCAAGCGCTGCGGGTGGCAATCCGAACCCGCCAGGCCCCACGGACACCGTCATGCATGCGAACCGCTCCAGCAAGTCCAACCGCCGCGCGTTCAGCCTGATCGAGGTGCTGATCGCGCTGACGATCTCCGCGACGCTGTTGACCGGCGCGCTGGTGGCGTTTGACGCCATGTTCAAGCGGTTCGAGATCATCAGCGATTCGGCCAGCACCAACGTCATCGCCCGCACTGTCATGCACCGCACGCTCTCGATGATCCGCACCGGCACCGACTTTGCGCCCTACCCCGCCGACGTGCTCGACACGGACCAGAACCCGGCCAACTACACGTACATCGAGTTCGTCTCCAAGCGCAACGCGTCCAACGCCCCGACCGAGATTACCCGCATCGAGAGACGCGCCGCTTCGACGGTCACGATCGACACCGAGTCGGTCACCCTCCGCGGCCCGTTTGTGCTCTGGATCACCGTCACGCCGTCAGGCGGCGGCGCAGCGCTCGAGCGGCCGCTGCTCGACGGCATCGTCGATCTGCAGTTCAACCTGCAATACGACGCCGGCCCGCGCCTGCGGCGCGCCACGATCGACATGACCGTCCGGCCCGCTGGTAACGCCGTCCAGCAGCAGGACGACCAGCAACGCTTCGGCTCAACGACGACCGTCAACGGCCAGGCCGTTGACCGCCAGATGATGGCCACCGACGCCACCAGCTCGACCATCCGGCTCGTCGCCTCGACCTCGCCGCGCGGCATCGACTGACCGATCGGTCAGGCCCGCAGACGCTCGACCTCCCGCGCCACCCCCTCGGCCAGTTCCGCGGCCAGCATGCCGCCGGTGGCCCGTTGGACCTTGGCCCATCGATCCCCCGCGCGGCCGTGCACCAGCACGCCGATCCCGGCGAGCCTGAACACCTCGCGGGTGTCTGTGCCGCCGCCGGAGGCCACGTGCTGCGCGAGCAGCCCGCCGATCACGCCCGCCAGCACATCACCGGTGCCGCCGGTAGCGAGCCACGGACCGCCGCTGAGGTTGTGGTAAACTCGCTCCCCATCGCTGACGATCGTCCCCGCTCCTTTCAGCACGACGACGCAGCCCAGCGCACCTGCAAGCTCCGCGGCGATCCGCGGGCGCGACCGCTCGTGCGTCGGGTCGCCGCTGTGCCCGAGCGCCGCCATCAGCCGCTTCGCCTCACCCGGGTGCGGCGTGATGACCGTCGCCCCTCCCGCCTTCTTGGCTCGACCCATTGATGCCAAAGCGTTCAGGCCGTCAGCGTCAAGCACGAGGGGGACGCCGAGCCCGCGCCAAGCGCGATGCGCGACCGCTTCCACACCCAGTCCGCCCCCAAAGCCCGGCCCGACCACGACGGCGTGTGAGACCGCCGCCTGCGAAACCACCGCCCGCACCGCCGCCGCGGAACGAACACTGCCGGCCCTGCCAACCGGGAGCGCACCGCCGGTTGCTGAGGGCACGATCCGCAGCACGCTCTGGATAACGGGTTCAGGGGCGAGCACGCGGCACAGGCCGCAGCCGCTCCGAAGAGCTCCAAGCGCAGCGAGCGCGGGAGCCCCGACGTACCGCACCTGACCGCTGCAGCAGCCGCCCACGATGCACACAGTGCCGAACGTGCCTTTGTGGCCCGCGCGGGAGCGGATCGGCAGACGGCCGAGTCCGCCAGCCGAAACGGTTTCGAGCTTGGCCATGCCCCAAGCGTACCGCTCATCCCGCCCCGCCAAGCTCATCCCGCCCCGCCAAGCTCATCCCGCCCCGCCAGGCTCCTCCAGTTCCTCCGAACCCGCCCCCCCAGTCCTCCATCCGCTTGCGCTGCTCGGTGATGTGCAACCGCAGGCTGTCGATCTCGAGTTTGGTCTTTTCCACCGAGACCTCGTGGTATTCCTTCGCCGCGTGCAGGCGGTCATCGTCGTCAACGCGGGACTTGACCTGTGCCTGCAGCAGCTGGACCTCGGCCTCAAGCTACTGGATCGCCAGGTCGTTGAGGCGCTTGTGCTGCTCGAACATCACGCGGTCGTTCTCGTTCACGACGCCTCCCTCGTTGCTCCGCCGCTGCGCTGACTCTGCGGCGAGCCGAGCACGCTCAGTGTCGCGAGCCTTGCGCTTGTCATTGAGCTGCACGATCACCACTGCCGCGAGCACGAGCACGGTGACCAGCAGCAGCGCCAGCATCGTACTGTCTGATTGAGCGCCATGGGTCTGGAGCATCGGCGAAGGTATGCACCCTTCTCCGCGGTGTGTATCACGCCGAGCGCATCTTGTTCAGTCCGTTGTACGCCGCCACCTTGTAGCATTCGGCGAGCGTCGGGTAGTTGAAGACGGTGTTGACGAAGTACTCGACGGTCCCCTTGAACGCCATCACCGCCTGGCCGATGTGGATGAGCTCGGTCGCCTGGCTGCCGATGATGTGGACCCCGAGCACCGCGTGCGTCTCCTGGTGGATCAGCAGCTTCAGCATGCCGATCGAGTCGCCAAGCAACTGGCCGCGGGCGATCTCCCTGTACTGTGCCACGCCGCTCTCAAAGGGGATGCCCTCGGCGGTCAG
>JAUXUZ010000136.1 GCA_030680655.1 Phycisphaerales bacterium | reverse complement strand
ACGGAGCAGTTGCGCTCCCACAGGTGGATGGCGTTACCGTGCTTGTCGCCGATGACCTGGATCTCGACGTGCTGGGCCTGCTCGAGGTACTTTTCGATGAAGACCGCGCCGTTGCCGAACGCGGCCTGCGCCTCGGTGCTGGCCGCCTGCAGGTTGCTGCGGAGGCTGATCTCGTTGTGGCAGACGCGCATGCCGCGGCCGCCGCCGCCGGCGGAGGCCTTGATGATGACGGGGTAGCCGATCTTGCCGGCGACCTTGACGGCTTCTTCGGGGTCTTCGATCGCGCCGGGCGAGCCGGGGAAGACGGGTACGCCGGCCTCTTTGGCGGCGTTCTTGCAGCTCACCTTGTCGCCGAGTCGCGCCATCGCGGTCGGTGTGGGGCCGATGAACTCGATCTTGCAGTCCATGCACGCCTGGGCGAACTCGGCTCGCTCAGAGAGGAAGCCGTAGCCGGGGTGGATGGCGTCGACGTCGGCGATCTCGGCCGCGGCGATGATGCGGGAGATGTTGAGGTAAGATTCTTTGGCGGGTCCGGGGCCGATGCAGATCGCCTGATCGCAGAGCTTCAAGTACGGGGCGTCTCTGTCCGCTTCGCTGTACACGCAGACGGACTCGACGCCGAGTTCGCGGCAGGCGCGGACGATGCGAAGGGCGATTTCGCCGCGGTTAGCAATCAGGACTCTACTGAACATGGTTGACTCTTAGGGATCGAGGGATCAAGGCATCAAGGGATCGAGAAGAGAGGGAAAGGCAAGGGGAAAGACAGGGCGGCTGGATCAGGTTTCGAGCGAACGGATGAGACCGGCGAGTACTCTCTCGCACTCATCGATCACGTCTTTGCAGGCTTTGTAGTCGTCCTTTGTGACGAAGGAGAGGTCAACGGCGAAGGAGACCTGTGTGTCGATCTCATACAGCGCCCCTCTCGCAATCTTGAGGAATCGAACGTAGTCGCTCCTGCCGCCACGGCCGTATCCCTCCGCGATATTGCTGGCGACCGACACTGAGCCTCGGCGGAGCTGGGAGGTAAGTCCGTACCGCTCAGCATCGGGAAAACG
>JAUXUZ010000134.1 GCA_030680655.1 Phycisphaerales bacterium | reverse complement strand
CAGGCGCTCAAAGCGGCGAAGAACAAGGGCGTGCGGGCGGGGGACATGGCGGACATGACGAAGGAACATTCGCGTGCGATCGATGAGCACGGTCCGACGGACAACTTCGGTGCGTTCGTGCAGGGCAAGCTGGACCAGGGGTTGCGGGGGCAAGCGTTGAGCGACGCGATCCGAGCGGAGCACGCCGCCCGCGGCAAGGGCAAGGGCGCCATTAAAAATACGGGGAAGGGAAAGGACAAGGACAAGGTCGCGAAAGAGCGCGACGCGAAGGACCGCGAGAAGAACGAGAAAGACCGCGAGAAGGAGAAGCGTGAAAAGGACGCCCGCGAGAAAGCTGAAAAAGCTGAGAAGGAGTCCAAGGACGTGAAAGAGAAGGAGCCAAAGGGCAACGGTAAGGGCAAGGGGAACTAAGGAGGCTTGACGATGAAGACATCCATGATAACTCTGGCGGCGTTGTTGATGACCCTGACGCTTGGGGCGTGCGGCTCGACGGCGGTTTCGGGGAGCCAGTCTTTGCGCGTGGACACCGCTGTGAAGATCGCGAAGGCCGTGGAGGCCAACCCCGACCGGGCGGGGGCGGTGTTGCGAGAAAACGGCATGACGGCGGATGCGTATGAGGACTTGATGTACGACATCGCTGCAGACCCGGCAATGTCGGCGGAGTTCAACTCTCGAATGGGTGGGTGAGGGGGTGTGCGTTTCAACCCGCGCCGCTGGTGGCGTTGCTCACCAGTGCCGCGCGGACGGGTGGCACGGTCAACGGGAGCGTGGCACCCGCCGCCGAGCTTTTTTCCCGTTGCACCGACCAGCGGAGAGCGGCGTCGGTCGCTCGCGGGGTGAGGCGGGCTTGCTGCGTGACCCGCTGTTGCGAGTCGCAGCAACGAAGCAGAGCGATGCTCTGCACAGACTGACTTTCGGCTCTGGTCGGCTGTGCCTCCCGCCGCACGGGGCCTGTGTGCCTTGAAGCGGGGTAGGCGGGGGGGGCGAGGGGGCGCAGCACTGAGGGCCGCCTCGGGGACTTCAGTGTGCCTTGGGGCTTCACGCTCGCCGGGTGGCCGGGCCAAGTCCGCGGGTGGAAGGGGCGGGGGGCGGGGCCGAAACACAAGGAACACGGGCAACTCAAGACAGGTTGCCCGTGCCACCCGGTTGCAGCGGGCACCCGGCGAGCGGCTGCGTTGAGGCGGTCGGTGTGACTGAAGGCCGCTCTTCCCTCCCACACACACACCAACCACGCATACATCTTTTTTTTGTTGTGTTCCGCGAGCGTTCTGGTATGGTACTTGGATGAACACACCACTCATCCGTGCGCTGATCCCGCTGCTGGTCTGCTCGGCAACCACGGCTTGGGCGGGCCCGCTTGACCCGCCCGCCGGCGCAGTCGCCCCCACGGCCAAGCCGCTGCGCGAGGTCGAGCCGCGCACCGCGGTCAACGCGACCAACACACCCGGTGACGCCGACAGCCTCTTCAAGATCACCGCGCCGGGCAGCTACTACCTCACCGGCAACATCACCGGCGTGACGGGCAAGCACGGTATCGAGATCGTCGCGAGCGGGGTGACGCTGGACCTCAACGGGTTTGACCTCGTGGGTGTGCCGGGCACAGGCATCTTCGACGGCGTGAGCGTGACCGTGAGCGGCCTGTACAACATCGCCGTCGTCAACGGCTCGGTCCGCGGCTGGGCCGACGCGGGTGTGGACCTGTCGGGTTCGAGCAACTGCCGGATTGAGGGCGTGAGCGCCAAAGGCAACTCGGGCAACGGCATCGCCGCGGGCAGCGGCATCGCGGTCTCGAACTGCACGGCGTACGCGAATTCTGGAGACGGCATTAGCGTCGGCAGCGACAGCACGGTGTCGCACTGCACCTCGAACGGCAACATGGGCGCCGGCATCAGTGTCAGCCCCGGCAACACGGTCACAAGCTGCACGGCGAACGCCAATGGCGGCAGCGGCATCCACGGCACCAGCAGCGGCGTCAGGGTCTCAAACTGCACAGCGCACTTGAACACCGGAACGGGCATCCTGCTCTACAAGGGCTCGACGGTCTTGAACTGCACGGCGTCCTTGAACACCTTCGCAGGGATCGGCGTCAATGAAGGCAGCATCGTCTTGAACTGCGCGGCGTACCAGAACACCGGCGTCGGCATCTCCACCGGCAGCGGCTGCACGGTTGCTGATTGCACCGTTCATCTCAACACCGACGACGGCGTCAAGTGCCCGTCTTCCTGTGTGATCCGAAACAACACCAGTTCTGACAATGGTGGAGCTGGCATCCGCACATCCGATAGTGGCAACCGTATCGAGGGGAACAGCAGCACCGGCAACGACCGCGGCGTGCGTGTGGACGGCTCCGGCAATGTCGTCATCCGGAACACCTGCGCGGGCAACACCACCAACTGGACCCTCACGGCCGGAAACGTTTGCGGCCCCATCCTCGACCGGACCGCCCCAGGCTCCGC
>JAUXUZ010000106.1 GCA_030680655.1 Phycisphaerales bacterium | reverse complement strand
CTGCTCTCCGCCCGTGTGGAGCAGGTTTCCAACCTGCTCTCCCGGCAACTCGTGGTAAACTCCCCCCCATGCCCACCCTCACCGCCGACCCGCTCGACATCCTCCTCCTCCACGACCAGTGGGCCACCCGCACGCTCCTTGAGCACTGCCGCACGCTCACCCACGCCCAGTTCCACCAGCGCTTCGAGATCGGCCTCGGCTCGCTCCACGACAACCTCACCCACATCGTCGGCGTCCTCCGCCGCTGGACCGACCGCATCGACGGCCGCCCCCTCCGCCCAGCGCTCGCGCCTATTCCGCAGCGCCCCGACATCCCCCACGACGGCAAAGACCGCACGCCAGACGAGCTCCTCGCCATGCTCGCCGAGGCCGCGCCCGACCTCCGCGCCGTCGCCGCCCGCTGGCGCGCTGCACCCGGCGGCTTCGCCACAACCATCCAGCTCGATTGGCCGCGCAAAGAAGGCGGCATGAACCGCCACACCTTCACCCGCGCCTGCTGCCTCACGCACGTCTGCTGCCACGGCACCGCCCACCGCGCCCAGTGCGTGAACATGATGCGTCACCTCAAGCTCCCCGGCCTCAGCGACAACCTCCCCGAGCTCGACGTCATCGACTGGCAGGCCCAGACCGAAGCACCCCCCGTCCCCGTCTGATTTCCAACCGTGCCACCGATCACGCCGCTCTGAGCGTGATCGGTGCTCCCGCCCTCACCCGCCCCACACATCCCCCGCCGCCAGTTCCACCGAGTTCCCCGCCGGATCCCGAAAGTAGATCGAGCGCCCGCCCGGCTCCCACGTCACCTCGCGTTCGATCTCAACCCCCTTCGCCACCAGCCACCCCCGCCACGCGTCGTAGTCGGCCTCCGCGATCCGCAGCGCCACGTGCCCCTGCCCGCGCGTGCCGTGGTGCGGCGCACCGCGCCCCGTCCGCTCGCTCCACGCTGGGTCAAACAGCAGCAGCATGCACTCGGGCCCAAGCCGGAAGACCGCCGACTGCGCACCCGCCCCGACCGGCCGCAGCGGCCGCAGCCCCAGCACGCCGGCGTAGAACGCCGCCGCCGCCGGCACATCGGCTGCGTAGAGCACCGTCTCGAACACCTGCCGCACGGGCGGAGCCCCGTTTCCCGTCTGGTCCATGGCCCCAGCGTACCACCTATCATCCCGCTCACGCTCGGGGCGCGGCCGCGGACTGTCCGCTCGCCGCTGAGAAGCACCCGTTGAACCTGATCCGGCTCACACCGGCGGAGGGAACGCGACCCATGACCACCATGAACACCAACGGCTCAACCGCGCACAATCCCGCGGCATCCCCCCTCCCCCCCCTCCACCGCTTCCGCGCGCCAACCCACGGCGCCCGCAACCCCGGCAACGAACCGACCGCCACCACGCCCGGCTCCTTCGCGCTGCGGCACGACGTCGGCGGGCCGCGCATGTTCGCAAGCCCCGACACCCCCGGCATGCCCGCCCCGAGCGAGAAGACCGCGTGGGACTTCCTCCCCGAAGGGTGGAGCGTCGAGGCCTTGGGTACCCCCTCGCTCCGCGAGGGGTCTGAGATTCACCACGCGGAGCGTGGTGGTACCCACTGGCAGGGCCGCGTCACCAGCGGCAACCCGCACGTCCCCACGATGGAAGCCGCCCCCGCCAACGACGGTGAGCGTGGCACCGCCGCCTGCTCCTGCTGCAAGGACGAGACGCACAAGAAGGTTGAGTTCACTACCGCCAAGGGTGAGCGCCTCCGCGTCACCTACCCGCGTGACTTCATCCCCATCACCCAGCTCGAGTTCGCCCGCCTCGGCATCGTCACACCCCAGATGAAGCGCGTCGCCGAGCGCGAGAGCCACTTCAACGTCCTCTATCCCAACAAGGGCGCCGAGGCCGTGCGCGACGAGATCGCCGCCGGGCGCCTGGTCATCCCCGCCAACATCAACCACCTCACCCACAAGCTCGACCCCATGGCCATCGGCCGCGCCAGCAAGACCAAGGTGAACGCCAACATGGGCGCATCGCCGGTCAGCAGCGGCACCGATGAAGAAGTGGAGAAGCTCAAGTGGGCCGAGAAGTGGGGGGCCGACACCGTCATGGACCTTTCTACCGGGGGCGATTTGGACGCGTGCCGTGCGGCGATTCTGCGAGAGAGCACCGTCCCCATCGGCACCGTCCCCATCTACTCGATGATCATCGGCAAGAAGATCGAAGACCTCGACTGGCCCACTATCGAGGCGTCGCTGCACCACCAGGCGAAGCAGGGCGTCGATTACTTCACCATCCACGCGGGTGTCCGCCGCGCACACCTCAAGTACGTCAAGAACCGCCTCATCGGCATCGTCAGCCGCGGCGGCTCGCTGCTGGCCAAGTGGATGCTCGTCCACAACCAGGAGAACATCATGTACACGCGCTGGGAGGAGATCTGCGACATCCTCCGCCAGTACGACGTGACGTTCAGTATCGGCGACGGCCTCCGCCCCGGCGGCCTCGCGGATGCGACCGACGACGCCCAGCTCGCGGAGCTCGAGACCCTCGGCGAGCTCACCGAGCGGGCCTGGCGCCGCGGCGTGCAGGTGATGATCGAGGGCCCCGGCCACGTGCCGTTCGACCAGATCGAGTGGAACGCCAAGATCCAGCGGACGCTCTGCCACGGCGCGCCGTTCTACGTGCTCGGCCCGCTGGTGACGGACATGTTCCCCGGCTACGACCACATCACCTCGTGCATCGGCGCAACCTCCATGGCCTACCACGGCGCGGCGATGCTCTGCTACGTCACACCCAAGGAGCACCTGGGCCTGCCGAAGAAGGACGACGTGAAGCAGGGGTGCATCGCCTACAAGATCGCCGCCCACGCGGCCGACATCGCCCTGGGCATCCCCGGCACCCGCGACCGCGACGACGAGCTGACCAAGGCCCGCGCAGCGCTGAACTGGGAGAAGCACTTCGAGCTCAGCTTCGACCCCGACACCGCGCGTGCGTACCACGACGAGGACCTGGACGTCGACACCGACTTCTGCGCCATGTGCGGGCACGACTGGTGCAGCGTCCGCATCAGCAAGGAGATCGTCGAGTTCGTCAGCGGTAAGGCCGAGGGCTTCGAGCGCATCGGCGCGGGCGGCAAGCCCGGCGCGGCCATCAAGTCCGCCGCCCTCACCCCCGAGCAGCAGGAGATCCTCGCCAGGCGCGGCGTCCTCTCGCCCGACGAGATCCACAAGCTCGCCAGCAAGGTGAAGAAAGCCATGGGGAAGGAACGAGTGACGAGCGATGAGTCACGAGGTCAAGGCAGCGATGCCCCCCCCGATTCCCCCCTCGTCGCTCGTGACTCATCGCTCATCGCTTCGAAGCTCTCCTGCCACTCCGACTACGTCGACCCCGAGACGGCGAAGAAGGTGCAGCAGGAAAAGCTGGTGCAGGTGAACCTTGCCCCGGCGTTCGGGATTGCGAAAGAGGACCGGGTCATCTAAACTCTACTTTGCAGGTCGGGTATGCTTCGCACATGTTCGGTCTGTTCAAATCGCCGGCGGACAGAATCGCGAAGAAGGTCGCAAAGGCGTTGGCCGAGATGCAGTCGGCTGCCGTCAGAGGCGACTGGCAGACAGTCGCGTATGCGGGGCGGCGGTATACGGCACTTCTCGCGGAGTACCAGCAGTGTGATGGCGGCAGCGAAGAACATCTCATGTCCACCCTGACAGCTCACGGCGGACTGCGACTAGATCAGGAGTACGCTGATCACATTTTCATGGAACTTGCAAAGCGCGGACTGGAATTCTGATCACGAAAGTCCCGGAAGGGATGCGAGGACGATTTTTTGATGACGTGGGGGCGTGGACGGTTCTGGTCGCATGACGCACAAGAGCCCCCACGCCGTGCTTTCGGGAGCGAGCGCACGAAAGCCGGAAGTGAAGCAGTCAGGCAACGCCTGCTTCAAACGCCTTTCGGGAGCACAGGGTCGGCGCGGGGAAGGGGCACTGGGCGTGCGGGCCTTGCCGGTTGGGGCGCAATAAGCCGTGTGTTCAGGAGCGGAGCGCATGAACACCGGAAGTGAAGTAGCCACGCGCAGCGTCAGCCCCTCCGTGCTCCATGCTGTCAGTGAGCGGCCGCACCCGGAACCCCTTCGCCAAGAGACTGCCTTGCGCCTTTCTATCAGAAATCTGTGTCCGAGAGGCGAGACTACAGTCCGCAATGCAGGTCCTGTTGGGCTAGTTGATCGTTTTTGGGTAGAGAAAAATGTTCAACAACCGACGCTTTGACCTCTCCAGCCGTGTGGTCCACTTCTTCCGCGAGGTTGATCTGAGTGGCGACTCATCGGTGGACTTTCCCGAACACTGGGGCTTTGGCAATATCGCCGAAGACACTACCTTCTCTCCACTGTTTCTGCTGCGATGCGCAATCCGCCACGGCCGGCTGTTTGCCACGTGGGCGCGTCGAAAGAACCAGCGGACAATTTACGGCCCTTATCCAGCTGTGTGCTTTACTGACATGCCCACGGCAGCCTTCATCGAGGCTGCTGCGTCGCGTTCGAAGCGCGGCGAGAAGATGAGCACATATGCGCTGACGTTCCAAAAGACGGACGCATTTGCGCGGGGCGCCAGACCGGTAATCTATGGGTTAAGTGGCGCGGCGCGAATGGAAGCGGACACGGGTCCCGCTCGAATTCTGAAGCCGACAGTCTTGCCGTACCGCGAGCAGTACCGATATGTCACTTATCGACCAACCAAGAATCGCTGGAACGTTGACTGGACCCACGAACGAGAGTGGCGATGGCGGATGTCTGACGATATGGCCGTTGCGCGATTCGAGCGGGAAATCGAGCTTGATGGGATCGTCAGTGAAGTAGCAGATATTCCTAGTCTTCGAATCTACAGCGAGGGTTTTAAGGAGATTGGCGTAATTGTTAAAACGGCGGCCGAGTCCCTTTGTGTGATCCACGACATCCTTATGCTATATGATCGCAGGAGAATTGCAAAGGATACATTCAAGTACGTCTTGGTGTCCGAGCGAATTCCATCCGTCAAAGCAATTAGAGATCCAAATGACGAGGCCAAAGCGATTGCCAATGCGGCTATTGAGTTAGAGCCACTCCTCGCCATTCGTGATGAATCCCTTGTGCTGAAGATAAAGGAAATTTGTCAAAGGGTGACACGCAAGCATGAGGGTGAGCCGCTTAATGGCGACCCCGGTACTTGCTGGGTATGGATCAGAAACCCGATTCACAGAGCCGCGCGTGCGCTCATGAATGATGGACACATCCAGGTCACTAAAGGTGGCAAGTACCTCCTCGCAGTTCCGGAGATCCCGGCAGGGTTGGCTCTAGAGAGAAAGCAGGCGATTATTGTCGAAATCTCTAAGGAGATCGCTGATGCAGTTGGTGTAGATTGCGGATACTACTCAGTAATGGGACAGAATCCAGACAGTGTCCCGTTCTACTGCGACATCATGAATGCAGTCGACAATCGATTACTGTTCAATCATGCGACAGGGGGCGTGGCGCCGACTACTGAGTCTTCTTCTCCCGTGCCACCGACGGGCGGGCAAGAATAACGGTGGCCGGGCCGACGTCATGTGTGTGGGGTGGCACGGTCAGCTGGTTCTGAGGCTTGGCCGTGGGATCGTGATCAGGCGGGAACCGAGGGACCAGACACACGGCCAACGCAAAGCCGTTGACCGTGCCACCCGAGCACTTGCAGGGTCAAACGGATGGTTCGCTCCCCCGACCGCCCCGCCAATATCAAGATGAGGTGGCTGACGCTGCGCGTGGCTACTCGACTTCCGGTGTTCCTGCGCTGCGCTCCCGAACACACGGCCCCCCAGCGACGCGTCCGTTCCCCCGCGCCGACCGTTTGCTCCCCCGCGCAAACCGTTTGTCCCCCCGACCAACGCTCTCGTTCCCCCGAGCAACCCGCTTGTTCCCCCGAACAACTCGATTTGTTGAAGCAGGAAATGCGCGGGGAGGGCGGGCGACCCGCGATGGCGGGCGGATAACGCGGGTAGGACGTTGGCGTCCCTTTGTTCAGAAAGCGCCGCGGAGCGTCCACGCCATTCTACGGCAGCGAGCGACACTCTCGGAGCGAAGCCTGCTCCCACGTCGGCACTCATTTTGGCGGGGAGGAAACGGGCGATTCCTTCTTCTTGCGCCAGAAGTTGTACCAGGGTACGGCTTCTTCTACGACGTACTCACGCAGCATGGTGCCCTGCTTGTCGGAGAACTTGGACAGCATCTCATAGCGTGCTGCGGCATGGTCGAGGTGCCAAGTCAGACTGTCCCTTGCGTACTCAGGTGCGCTTGCGAGCGTGACCTGAAAAACGTTGTAGCTGGGGTGGCGATGTTGTGGCGGAACGAGGATGTAGAACACCGCTGCTGCCCGATTGAATTCTTCTTCGCGTTTCGGAAGATCAGCATTCACACGCTGCAATTCGTCCCAGTAGTCGCGGTCCTCTGGCGTAGAGGGGAGCTGTTCATACTCAGCAGTGACATGCTGTTGCCTGAGGCGGCTGTAGTCAGAGCAGGCGTTGATCAGTAGGTGGGATGACGCTACCAACTGGGCAAGAGCATCTACCTGTTTGTCTCTCCGCGCCTCCAGGCGGTTGGCCCGCTCCTTGCGGCGGCTGAGCCAATGACCCAGTAGAACACCGCCCACCCCGCCAAGCAGCCCCACCATGGCTGTAAGCACGGCGGCCAATGGCAAAGAGGGTGCGGGAGGTATGTTGTTGGTGATGTTTACGGGGGCGGGCTGACCGACGATGGGCGTTTGCTGGGCCGGGGCGATTGGCTGCATGAGCCAGCGTAGCTGTCGGATACGGTGAGGAAGGGGTTGTGCCAGGTGGCGGCAATTTGTTGGGCACAAGAGGCTCGCTAGAGTCGGAGGTGGCAGCAAGCAAACGAACCTGCGTGTTCTGCGGCGGGGTTCCTCTAACTGGCGAACACCTTTTTCCCGATTGGATGAACGACCATCTCGTGTTCCCTCCTGGCCACGTGCTAGAAGCGCGGCATACCGAGCGCGGTAAGCGTCGAGTTCACGGTTTCAATGACAAGGCGAAGGTCTGCTGCGAATCCTGTAACACCGGGTGGATGAGCAACGTTGAAGGCAACGCCGTGCCCGTGTTCAAGCGGCTGTTCTCTGCTACAGCTCCGGTTGACCTGAGCGCCGATGAGCGGCGAGCTCTGTCGGTCTGGGCGTACAACAGGGCTCTTGTTCTTGAGGCCGCGCATCCGAAGAAGCGCATCATCAAAGAAGACCTTCACGAGATGTTCTACAAGAGTCGGTTGCCGATCCCGGACTTCTCAGCGGTCTGGGCGTTTGCGTACCAAGGCGAGGCGCATGAAGGGTTCTTTGACCGTACCGGGTTGCTCTGTATGAACCTCGGTGAACTTCTTGGAGACCCAACCGTCGATGCGCCGCCGGTCCTCTTCGCTATGTACACAATCGTGGCGCTGGGCGTTGGCGTACAGGTCATCCTTCCCAGCAGCGGCCACATGTTCCCCGACCCGCAGGACTTGCAGTTCAGGACAGACCTTCCACGGCTGCAGATCTGGCCGCCTCCTGCCGGTCCGTTGCAGAGCTTTCCCTCTGGGAACATGGGCTACGACGACCAGGCGCTGGCGCAGCTCTGCCACCACAACGCGCCGCTGGGATTTATGGCAACGACGAGCTTGAAGGAATCGCACAACCCACCAGACGCTCCTTCGCGCTAAAGGCACTGCCTCGCTCGGGGGGATCGCAAAGGGGGTCCTCCCCCTTTGCATTGCATCGATGTCTTCGCGGCTTTGGCCCGCGCAGCTTTTGCGGCGGTATTTTCAAAATCTTCCAATTGAAACTGATTTCACCCGCTTCTCCAGCGCAGAGCTCTCAAGTGGGGCCCACCATCCACCGACTCCATGTGTGCGGCGTCGCGTGATGCCGTGTGGGATGGTGCGGGATCGGGGCAGAGTTCCCCTTTCTCTCTCACGTCTCGCGTCTCACGTCCCACCTCTTTCAGGAGTCCTTCCCATGAGTCTCGCACCCCGCAACGCAGCCGAGTACACTGCCTGGGTCCGGGCGCACGCCGGCGGGTGGCCGGGCCAAGGGCCTGTGATCCGGGTGGCACGGTCAAGCCTGCTTTGAGGCTTGGCCGTGTGCCTTGCTGCCTTTCTGCCTTGGGGGGCAGTCGGGGGTCCTCCCCCGACATTGCATCGATGCCTTCAACGCTTCAAGGCAGTCTTTTGGCGAGGGGAGCACCAAGGACGGCCGCTCACGGATTAGCAGTCAGCACGGGTTTCTTTCTGGCACCCTACCGGACCAAACCTCAGGACCCAGCGGATCGTTCGTTCCCCCGACCGCTCCGCCCGTTCCCCCCAGCGACGCGTCCGTTCCCCCGCACCGAGTGCTCATTCCCCGCCTCCCTCCTTTCGCACGGGTGTTGGTATTCTCCCACCATGCTCAGATCCATCCTCGCCGTCATCCTCAGCTACATCGCCATGACCATCCTGATCATCGCGGTCTTCTCCGCCATGTGGTTCGGCCTCGGCCCCGACCGCCTGCTGGTGCCCGGCACGTGGGATGGAGGCCTGCTCCTCACCATCGCTGCCCCGGGCATCACCCTCCTGGCCGGCCTCTTCGGCGGATGGATGTGCGCGAAGATCGCCACAGGCAAGCGCGGCCCAGTCATGGTCCTCGCGGCCGTCGTTCTCGTGCTCGGCCTGGTGATGGCCGTCGTCACCCTGCAGAAGCCCGCGCCCACGGGCCCGCGCGACCCCGGCATGACCATGCAGCAGATTATGGAAAAAGGCCGCGAGCCGGCCTGGGTGGCGATCGGCAACCCGATCATCGGCGCAGCCGCCGTCCTCATCGGCGGGCTGTTCCTCCGCGGCAAGAAGGTCGCAGCGCACGAGCCCTCATCCGACACGCGCCGGTCGTAGGCGGAAGCGAAACAGCCCCGGGCGCTCGCGCCCGGGGCTTTCTGGTTTCGACTTATGCGAACGCCCGGTCCTGAGTGCCCGGTGCCTCTCCCCCTCAGTTCGCGAAGTTCGCCGCGGGGTTGGTGGTGGTGAAGCCGACGCCGGGGTTGGTGATGATTGCGCCCGAGTCGTTGCCGGCATTGATGGTGTAGTTGATCGGGTGGCCCACGGAGATGTTGCCCGTCAGCAGGGTGTTGGTGTTGGTGTTCACCGAGAAGCCCGTCGCGGTGTTGTTCATGGCGGTGTTGCCGGTGAGCACGTTGGGGCCGTTGGGGCTGTAGAACCCGATCGGGTTTCCGGTGGCGTGGTTGTTGACGGCACGGTTGCCGGCGCCGTTAAACGTAAAGCCGGTGCGCCCGGCGACGCCGTTGCCGTTGCTGGTGGCTGTGTTGTTCTCCAGCGAGCACGACGCGGCGGCGTAGAAGCCGCTGAACGTGTTGCCAAAGGCGCGGTTGCCGGTGGCGGTGCTGCCGATCTCCAGCTTGATGCCGTACTGGTCGTTGCCCGAGCTGTTGCAGTCACGGACAAGCGAGTACTCCGCATCGATGCCGCTGAGTGTGTTGTTGCTGGCGAGACACCCGGTGACCGTGGAGCTGAAGGCGCTGATGCCGTTGCCCGTGTTCTGGCTGGCGACGCTGTTGACGATCACGTTGCCGCTGTTGGGCGCGCTGATCCCGTCGCCGCCGTTGCTGCGTGAGGTACACCCCTCCACCCGCCCGTAGGCGTAAACGGCGATGCCGTGCGAGCCGTTGCCGGAGCTCAGGCAGTTGCGGACCTCGCTGTAGTTGCCGGCGTAGATGCCGATTCCGGTGTTGCCGATCGCCCGCACGTCGATCACGCGGTTGGTGTTGATGGCGGCGGCGGCGGCGA
>JAUXUZ010000102.1 GCA_030680655.1 Phycisphaerales bacterium | reverse complement strand
GAAGTCCTGCAGGTAGAACAGGGTCTCGTCGAGCCCGCCATCGTCGTCGGTGTCCCGCCAGCGGACGGCCGGGCAGTCGAGGATGCCGCCTGAGGCGTCGTACCCCGTGCCGCGGAACCCCGTTGAGTTATACCCGAAGAGCTGATAGGGCTTGGCGCAGGGGGTTGAGGTTTCGGTGGGGTGGAGCTGGCGGCCGGTGGCATCGTAACTGGCGTTGAACGCCGCCTCGTCGTTCTCGTCGATTACCCCGTCGTGGTTGATGCGGCGGGCAGGTGCACCTTCATCCTTCCGAACGCGTCGTAGCTGAACCGGCACGCCACCGTGCCGTCGGAGGCGCGGATGTGCGCCACTACGCTGAAGAGGCTGTCGGTCAGCTGGCAGAACGCTCCGCCGCCGCTCGTCGGCCACTTATTGACGTGTCGCTGAAAGCAACGGGCCTATAGGCAACCGCGGGAGTGCATCACGCAAGAAGTTTGGTAAGTCGTATTTCCGCTGCGCCATACCCCATAACTCTATCGTATGGTTGCATTTTATACTTCTCTTGTTCAAAATCTACAGGTATTTCCTCGACAAACTTTAGAGTGTTGTCGTCGTAGTATGAAAGCCAAGCCCTTCGCGCTTCGGAGTCTTCTCTGTAGAGAGCAGGAAGCGGCCATTCTTCGCGACTCCATTCGTTGAGTTGGCCCGCCAACAGCCATGCACCCTTAATTAGCCCAAGATCTCCGCAGATACCTGATAATACTGCGTCCCGTGCTCGTGCATCATCGAATGCGCCTTGGGCACGGGCGAGCTTGGGGCCAAAGAAATAGACGTATATTAAGCCATCGCCACTTAGCCTTGTCACGATACCTCGCGCAAATCCTCCTTCGCGCAAGGGTAGATAAAAGCACGTACCTTCAGTGTAGTTGATCGGACTGGTCATTTTTTTCACTTCAATTTGTCTCCTTCCCGTAGGTAGTTGTCTCGCTTCGGGTTTCTAGGAGCAATTGGACGTTTTTTGTTCAGATCGGCTTCTGGATGTTGATCATAGAGACGTTGCTCCCTGCCACGTCGTGCGGGCTCACTGTCGGAGCGTCGATCCACCTCGAACTCAAGATCCTCGGTTTCTTTACCACGAGCATGTTCTTTTTTGCGTCTATCGAGGTCATTTGTTTGTCCTGTCCGACGTACTGCGTGTGTCTCCGGATCCTTAAGTTTATACGTTCCTCCCTTTGGAGCCACGGTTTTCCCCGCCTTACCCGCATCGCCAGCTTCGTCCAGCACCTTCGCGGCATCGGTTGCTTCGTCCGCGACCTTGCCAGTGTCACCCGCCTGATCGCTTGCCTTTGCCGTGCCTGCGGCCGCCTCTCTTGCATGAACTGCATCTTTCGCTTTGTCGCCCGCTTGCACCGCGTCTACCGCCTTCGTCGTGGCTTTGACCGTGTCCGCAGCAGCGTCCGCCGCATTGGCCGCCTTCACGCTGTACCTGATGATCTTGCCGCCCTTGCCGATAACGTCGCCAACGACAGGAACGCAGCTGACAGCAGACAAACCCGCGTCAACGTAGTTGCCTTCGGTGAGGTGGAGCGCAGCGTTGGCAGCATCTGCTGGCTCTCCGACAACTGGGATGCAGCCGACTATGTCAAGACCAATATGGATCCAGCCGGGTACCCATCCCTCCAACCCCATCGGGTCCACCAACCCCCACGGGTTGGCCCGCACATACAGGTACATGCTCAGCCCGTCGATGTACCCCGCCGGGTCGCGGTTGATCCACCGGCCTGCCAGCGGGTCGTAGAACCGGTTGCGCGCCAGCCACCAGTTGCCCCCGACGCCCGAGAACGAGCCCTTGAGGTTAATGGCGAAGCTGACCGTGCTGGTCCACTCCGCACGCACGTAGCCCGCGTAGCCGATCCGCGGCTCGAGCACG
>JAUXUZ010000098.1 GCA_030680655.1 Phycisphaerales bacterium | reverse complement strand
GTGATGCACTGGACTTCTGGCGCGTCGTCGCCGTTACGCCGCCGCGACGGCTGCTGCTGCGGGCCGAAATGAGGCTCCCCGGCGTGGCGACGCTGGGCTTTGACGTTGAGCCAACGCCCGAAGCCGAGGGTGGAACGGGCGGCACGCTCTTGACCATGACGGCCCGCTTCCGGCCGCGCGGGCTGCTGGGCATCGCCTACTGGTACGCGGTGCTCCCGCTGCACGGGCTGGTCTTTCGCGGCATGCTCAAGGGGTTGGCACGGGCCGCCGGGAAAGGTGCGCCCGCGCTGCCGCCAGCGTGAGTGGGGCGGAGGGGGGGGGGGGGGGCGAAGCGGGCATATTCGACGCATGGGAACATGGGAGAGGCAAAGGCACCCTACCAATGCCACCCGGTGATGTGAGCGGCTGGCTCGACCATGCGCCACGCCACTTTCCTTGCATTCCCAGCGGGATTGAGTTAGACTCGCTCAGCCGTCTGGCCCGCCAGGGTCGGTCGGCGCCACCAGGGCTCAAAGAGCCCATCGAGGAGAGAGACATGCACCCCCGCGTTGCGCTCGCTGTCGGAATCGTCGGCTCACTGGCCGCTTCGGCCCACGCCACCATCTGGACGTGGCAGTACACCGGCGTGGTGACCAACGTCACCAACAACGGCTGGTACGGCTTTATGCCCGCGGTCAACACGCCCATCACCGCGACGATCAGCCTGGACGACACGCTCAGCTACGTCGGCAACCCCGGCTCGCAGGTGAACGCCTTTCCGTCGATCGCTAGCGGGCTCACGCTGACTATCGGCGGCAACACCTGGAGCGCCAACAACTACGGCGTCTTCACGCAGAACCAGAACTTCGCCACCAACGCCCAGCTCGCTGCGCAGGCGGCCACCACCAGTCTCTACTACAACAGCGTGCAGCAACTGGCCGTGGGCGGACCGAGCATGACGCTCTACACCGCCACCCTCGCCAATGTTGCGCTGACACCCTTTGTCTTCCCCGACTTGACCAACCCGTTCGATATGGCCTCCAGCGGCGGGTACGTTTCTCAGTACACCGCGCAGTCGGGCGCGATCTACTTCAACTTCCAGTCCGTCACGCTGATCGCCCCCGCTCCGGGCGCCGGCGCGGGGCTGGTCTGCCTCGGTGGCCTGCTCACCGCACGCCGCCGGCGCGCGTGAGCGCGGTGCGCAGGCGCAGGAGCGCGTCTTGGGCGGCTGTGACCGGCGGAGTGGCAGGGGCGAAGTCGAGTCGATGGGTGGCACGGTCAGGCCGTCCTCGGCTTGCCCGTGGTTCGGGCGGTGAATCTCAAGGCGCACGGCCAACGCAAAGCCGTTGACCGTGCCACCCCGTTCTTGTGATTTCGTGTATCTTCTCCGCGTGGAGCTGCCCGATGGGACCATGCGGAAGAAGCGGCGCGTGTACGACCTGCCGGGGCACGCGCACGAGCTCACGTTCTCGTGCTACCACTTGCGCCCGTACCTGCGGAGTGAGCGGTCGCGGCAGTGGGTGATCGACGCGATTGATCGGGCTCGGACCGCCCACGGCTTCCAGCTCTGGGCGTTTGTCGTGATGTCGACGCACGTGCATCTGCTGGTCTTCAGGCCGCCGCGGGATGGGCCGCTCGGTGTGCCGGTGGTTCTTCAATCGATCAAGCAGTCGGTGTCGCGGCGGGCGGCGGCGTGGGTGCGTGCGCACGCGCCGGAACGAATCTCAGATTTCGAGGTGCGCGAGCCGGGTGGGAAGAAGCGGTTCCGGTTCTGGCAGGAAGGCGGCGGGTACGACCGGAACATCTTCTCGGCTGAGGCCGCGTGGAACAGCGTGGGGTATATGCATCAGAACCCTGTGGAGGCTGGGTTGTGCGCGGAGCCTGAGGATTGGGCGTGGTCGTCGGCGCGGTGGTACGCCAGGCGGGGGGATGCGCTGCTGGCGTGCGATGGGCGGCCTCCGCCCATCATGCCCAGGTGAAGAAGATCGGGTGGCACGGTCAAGCCTGCTTTGAGGCTTGGCCGTGGGTTCGGCGGCTCAAGGTGGGAACGCAAGGCACACGGCCAACGCAGAGCCGTTGACCGTGCTACCCGGATCGGAGGGGTTGGCCCGGGCACCCGGCGTGTCGTCGGGATAGCGCCCCTTCACCAAGAGGTCGGGATGTCCGTTGAACTTCCGGTTCTGTACCAGACTGCGCGAGTGCTTGGCGAGGCTTGCGGTAAGCATGTCCGAAAGCACCCCGGACATGATCGCCGCTCGGAGCATCTCGTCGAGCCGCTCCAGTCCCTTCCCTTCGAGCAGCGAGTTCACGTCGAGGAAGAAGTCATAGACGTCCTGCATCGCGGCCTTGAAATCGTCTAGCCTCAGGTTGTACGGAAGCTCTGCTTCCTTGTTGAACCCCTTGGGGTCGGGAGTGGCACGCTCAACGGTCATACGGCGAGCCCCAATTCCGGCCCGCAATCCTCAAAGAATGTGCTCCGCCTCTTGTATCGATGAGCTTCATCGAATGCCTTGGCCCATGCTTCTGAGATTCCCAGCAGACAGTTCACGGTGTACGTGTCCTTCCAGGCGAATCCGAGGTGGAGGGCCGCGGCGACAAAGACGCCATTTGTGACGTAGCCAATCTCAAGCTCGGCCATGTGCTTGAACCCGTAGCTGGAGCGGAATGGGTTAACGGTCTTCCGCCGCGCAACGAACGCAAGCCATTCGCAGCAAGCGTCTACGCGGTCGACCCGCTCAAGCAGATCCGCCCGGGCCTTCCGATGTCGGTCGACACGGTCTTCTCCCCGTCGCTTACACCACCAGCCGGACACGCCGACGCCCTCGTTGGTCAGGTGCGGATATCGACGCATCAGCTTTTCGAGAACCTGCGTGTTCACGTCCATTCCTTTCCTACCGGGATTCCCAAGTCCACCATACCAGCAGACCGTAGGTGTTCCAAGGGGAGCGGTTGTCCACAGGAACCGACAGGGGGGCAGCGAGCGATGGGTCAGAGTGGGGAAGCACCGTTTACCGTCGCGGGAAACGATTTTCCGTCACGAGCCAGAGTTTTTCGTCACGGGAAAGAGTTTCCCGTCACGGGGCAGAGTTTTTCGTCACGAGAAACAGTTTCCCGTCACGGGATGGCGTTTCTCGTCACGGGGAACAGTCTTTGCTCACGAGAAATCATTTCTCGTCACGAGAAACTGTTTCTCGTCACGCGGCAGAGCGCTGGTCGGGGCTGGCGGGCCGCAATCGCGGTTGAGGCTCGGCGGCCGGGGCCGGTTGCGCAAGGGTTGCGCCGTCACCGGAAAACCGCAAAGAGATTATGGGTCTGCGCTTCAGATTCGTAGATGGCTGGACGAAAAAACTCTGCCCGTGCCGCGCGTTGCGGATCACACGAGCCAAAGAGGAAGGAAGGAGAGATTTGGTTCGGAGTAAATAGCAATGCGTTACCCTACGAAGATCAGTGAGTTCGTTCCTTGGTTGCTGGCGCGCGCCGGCGTTTGGAAATTGACGCCTGCGGCGGTGGGCTTGTCGGTGCCCCAAGCCGCGGCGGTGGATGGAGCGGCAAAGGCCCTGGATGCCGCTTATGCGGACGCCCAGAAGCAGCGTCAGATCAGCAAGAACGCGACCACGACGCAGAACGAAGCCCTGCGCGAGGCGATGACGCAGCTCCAGCTCGACCTGCGGATCATCGACGCGTTCGCCAACGCGAACCCCAACCCCGCCAGCGTGTACGCCGCTGCGGAGATCGATCCGCCCGCGGTCCCCACCCCGGTTGCGCCGCCCCGCGCCGTCACCGAGATCACCGTCGGCATCGACATCAACACCGGCGCGACGATCCTGCGCTGGAAGGGCGACAACCCCGGCGGCAGCAGCAACGTGTCGTACATCATCCGCCGCAAGCTCGCGGGTGCGACCGACTTCCTGTTCATCGGCACCGCGGGCAGCAGCGGACCCGAGGCACGCACCTACACCGACTCGACGCTCCCGCAGGGTGTCGATTCGGTCGCCTACCTCATCACCGCGACGCGCGGCAGCCAGACTGGCCCCTCGGTCCAGGTGCAGGTGCGATTCGGCACCGTCGGCTCACCCGGTCAGACGACCGTCACGAGCGTGAAGATGGCGGCTTGAGATATTTCCGCAGAAAAGAAGAAGCCCCGGGCGTCACCCATGCGCCCGGGGTTTTCCTGTATGATGTAAGGATCGACTTCCACCCCGAGGATAGCTGATGCCCAAGTTCTTTCTTCGCCACAGGACCGAAACGAACATCCAAGGCCCCATCGACGCCGGTGTAGTGCTGGAAATGGCCGGGACAGGCAAGATTCATCCCGAGGACATGCTCCAAGTAGCGGGCAAGGCCGATGCTCCGTGGCGGGAGGCTTGGCGCTATCGAGAACTTTTTGACCCAGAGATCAGCGCTCGATATGAGTCCGGAGGCGCACCGAAGCCTGGCAGTGGGTTGGCCGCGGGTACATCGCCGTTGTCAGAAGGAAATGGCAAGCTGTTTGGTATTCTCTCGCTCAGCTTCCTCGGTCTACTCGCGCTCTCGTCGTTCATGCCATGGGCAAAAGCGATGGGTGGAGAGTTTTCGGGGATTCGAGGAGATGGCAAAATAGTCCTGGCTGTTTCGCTCGCAGTAGCTGCACTGGCAGTTGTCGGCGTCTTTCGTCCACGCTGGTTAGCACCTCTTGGCGCTGTATGTATGGCATGGGGAACTATGGCCGCTCTCTGGATGGCGATGCTGTTATACAAAACCGCATCGGTGACGATTCCCAGCGATCTCAAAGGCAGTCCGTTTGCCGTGGCAGCGTCTGCGCAGTTTGGACCGGGGCTCGGGCTTTACGTGGGAGTCATCGCGGGAACGTGTCTGGCGATTTTCGCTGGTCTGCTGTGTGTGCGTGCCTCATCACCGCCATACGTGAGTCACGGAAGTGCGAGATTCCGATGGCTTGCGATCGGTCAGGGGGTAGCGATCCCTCTGGCCTGCTTGCTCTTCGTGTGGCCGTTGGCAGTCAGTGGCGCGGGTCCAAGCGAATTGACCGATGCCGAAAGGCGCGAGCAACGCCTACTTGCTGACACTGACAAGTTGATTGAAGATGTGAAAGCACGAACAGCTGAAAACGAAGCAAGGGCAAAGCGGATTCAGGAGTCGACGGCGAAGGCTACCCGAGCCAACGAACTGGTTTCCTCGGGGACAGACCTTCTGGATGCGTGGCAGGAGGTCGGCCTCCTGACGATCGACATGGAGACGCGCAAAGCCGTTGTAGATTCAGCGTGGTGGGCAAGCTGGGCGCGGGAGGAAGGTGCGCGAACGAAGTTGCTCACGCTGCTCGGTCTCCATTTCAAGCTCAATACTGGAAAGTCCAGCCTGACCGTCTTTGAAGGTGACAACGGAAAGTCGGTCGGGATGGTCCACGCCGACGGTGAGGTGGCAGTGTTCAGGTAGAGACAAAGAACGGGTGTGCCTTGCAACCTGCCCTGTGCTCCCTCACGTGGGGGCACTTGTGCGGCATGCTACCAGAATCGTCCACGCCCCCACGTTATCAAAAAAACTGCCTTCAGCCTTCCCGCCGAGTCCGCCCCAAGGAAAAAGGCCCCAGCTTGCGCCGGGGCCTCGTGCGAATTCAGGTCTTCGAAAACGGGATCAATAGTCCATGTCGTCCATGCCGCCGCCGTGGCCGTGGCCGTGTCCGCCAGATTTAGCCTTCTTTTCCTTGATGTCCACGATGGCCGCATCGGTGGTGAGGAGGAGGCCGGCGATGGAGGCCGCGTTCTGGAGGGAGACGCGTTCGACCTTCGTCGGGACGATGACGCCCATCTTCATGAGGTCGCCGTACTGGTGGGTGAGGGCGTTGAAGCCGAACGAGACGCCGCCGCTTTCGTTCTCCTCGATCTTGTTCACGACGATCGAGCCGTCGAAGCCCGCGTTGCTCGCGATCTGCTTGATGGGGTAGGCGAGTGCGCGGCTGATGATGTCGATGCCGGTGCGCTCGTCGCCCTTGGCGTTCTTCTTGAGTTTTTCGAGGGCCTTGCGGGCGCGGATGGGGGCGACGCCGCCGCCGGGGAGGATGCCCTCTTCGACGGCTGCGCGGCAGGCGTGCAGGGCGTCCTCGACGCGGGCCTTCTTCTCCTTCATCTCGACTTCGGTGGCCGCGCCGACGTTGACCTGGGCGACGCCGCCGGCGAGCTTGGCGAGGCGCTCTTCGAGCTTCTCGCGGTCGTAATCGGAAGTGGTGGCTTCGATCTGGTGGCGGATCTGCTCGATGCGGCCCTTGATCTCGCCGCCCTTGCCTGCGCCCTCGACAATCGTTGTGTTGTCCTTATCGACGGTGACCTTGGCCGCGCGGCCGAGGTCGGAGATTTCGAGCTTCTCGACGTCGATGCCGAGCTCTTCCATGACGGCCTTGCCGCCGGTGAGGACGGCGATGTCACCGAGCATCTCCTTGCGGCGGTCGCCGAAGCCGGGGGCCTTGACGCAGCAGACCTTCAGCAC